>CAIYZX010000053.1 GCA_903930745.1 uncultured Chloroflexota bacterium
GCGTAGATCTGCGCCGTGACCGTCCCGTACGAGACGCCGTAGACCGCGATCCGGTCCACGCCCAGGGCGATCCTGATGGCCTCCACGTCCTCCGCGGTCTGGACGCTCGCGTACCGCGGCAGGTCGGCGACATCGAGGCCAGTCTGCCGGATGCACTCCTCGACGAACGTGCGGGACGACGCCTCCGTGGTCGGCTCGCCTCCGAACGCGTCACTTGCCCTGTGGCAGGTCGCCGGGGCGGTCCGGCCCGTGCCGCGGGCGTCCATCGCGACCACGTCGTACATCGCGGTGATCCTCGGATCCAGCAGCTCCCACATCCACTCTGCGTCCTCGACGCCGCTGGATCCGGGTCCGCCGTCCAGCATCACCAGGACGCGTCGTGATCGCGAGCCGGGCTCGTCCGCCGGGTGGATGGCGTAGCGGACGTCAACCATGCCGCCCTCGCCCCCGGCAGCGGTCCGGATTGCGGGCACGCTGAGCGTGCTGCAGGTCCACGGGCCGTCGAGGGGACAGCTGCCCGAGCTGGCGGGAGCGGCCCCGCGTCCGCCGGCGAGCCACGAGAGGACGGCCATGCCGAAGACGGCGGTCAGGAAGAGGGCGCTGACAAGCACCGGACGGTCGATGTGCCGGCGTGTCGGCGTGGCACCGAAGACAGCCCGTCCCCCGTCGAACGGCGGTGCCGGGACTGGCGGGGGCGGGGGACCTGGCCGGGGCGGCGGAGGGGGAAGGGGCCACCCCTCGGAGGGCACGGAGACACGGACCGGCGGCCGGTCAGGCCCGGTGCCCTCCAATGGGCGTCAGGTGCCGGGGACGCGGAATGGGCGAAGCGTCAGGCCGTCAGTGGCCCTCGGCCTGCTCCTTCTTGCGGTGGTCCGCGATGATCTTCTCGGCAAGGTTCCCCGGCACGTCCTCGTAGTGGTCCAGCGTGGCGCTGAAGGTGCCCCGGCCGCCGGTCAGGGACCGCAGCTCCGTGGCGTACGAGAAGAGCTCCGCCTGGGGGACGTGCGCGCTGATGATCTGCAGACCATCCACCAGGTCCATGCCCAGCACACGACCACGCCGGCCGTTGAGGTCCCGGTTGACCTCGCCCATGTACCGCTCCGGGATGTGGACCTCCACGGCCATGATGGGCTCGAGGAGCACCGGCTTCGCCTGGAGGACACCCTCCTTGAGCGCCATGGACGCCGCGAGCTTGAACGAGAGCTCGTTGGAGTCCACCGGGTGGAACGAGCCGTCGTAGAGCGTGGCCCTGAAGTCGTCCAGCGGGAAGCCCGCCAGGACGCCGTCCGCCGCGGTCTCACGGATGCCCTTCTCGATGCCCGGGAAGAAGTTCTTCGGCACCGAGCCGCCAACGACGCGCTCGCCGAACTCCACGCCTGCGGCAGGGTTGGGCTCAAGCTCGATCCAGACATCGCCGAACATGCCGTGGCCGCCGGTCTGCTTCTTGTAGCGCCCGTGGACCTGGGTCTTGCCGCGGATGGTCTCGCGATACGCCACCGTGGGCGTCCGAGTCGCGATGGCGGCACCGAACTTGCGCTTGAGGCGCTCGGTGATCACGGCGACGTGCGCCTCACCGATGGCGCGGAGCACCTGCTCGCCCGTGAGGGAGCGCTCAACGCGGGCGCACGGCTCCTCCTCCAGCATGCGCTGGAGGGCCGGGCCCATCTTGTCAAGGTCGCCCTTGGACACGGGCTCGATGGCCACCTGGAGCGTGGGCTCCGGGAAGAGGATCTCCGCCAGGCGGAGGCCCGCATCGCGCGTCGTGAGCGTGTCGCCGGTCTCGGTGAGACCCAGCTTCGCCACGGCGCCGATCTCGCCGGCGCGCAGCTCGGCGGCCGCCTCCTGCTCCTTGCCGTGGAGATAGAGGAGCTGGCCGACCCGCTCATCCTCGCCACGGGTGGCGTTGAAGACGGTGCCCTGGCTCTTGAGCGTGCCGGAGAGCACCCGCAGGTACGTGAGCCGGCCGACGAACGGGTCCGCTGCGGTCTTGAAGACGCGCACGAGCAGCTGGCCGCTGGCGGCGCCGATCTCCACGTCCTTGCCCGCCCTGTCCCTCGCGGCGAACGGGCCCTCCTCCTCCGGGGAGGGGAGATAGCGAACCATCGCGTCCAGGAGGGCGTTGAGGCCGATGCCCTTCGCAGCCGACGTCATCAGGACAACGGCGAGGACGGAGTTGCGCACACCCTTGTGCAGACAGGCGTCAAGCTCCGCGTCGGAGATCTCCTCCTCGGCGAGGTACTTCTCGAAGACGTCGTCGTCCGCCTCGGCAGCCGCCTCCAGCAGCTGGTCCCGCCGGGCGGCGACCTCTGCCGCCATGTCGGCAGGGATCCCGATCTCGACTTCCTTGCCGCCCTCGAGCTTGAACGCCTTCCGGTGCACGAGATCAACGTAGCCGGTGAAGGTCTCCGCGGCGCCGATGGGCAGATGGAGCGCGGCGACCTTGTTGCCGAACGTGGAACGCAGCTCGTCGAGGACGCGCAGCGGGTCCGCGTTCTCGCGATCGCACTTGTTGATCACGAAGCAGGCGGCCGTGTTGGTGGCGCGACCCGTCCTGACGGCGCTCTCGAGGCCGGACTCGATGTGCCCGGAGGCGTCAACGACGAAGAGCGCGGCGTCGGCGGCGTAGAAGCCTTCGACCATCTCCGCGACGAAGTCCGGGTAGCCTGGCGTGTCCACGAGCGTGATCTCGGTGTCGCCGTGCTCGAACGTGCCCACGGCGAGGGAGAGAGAGCGGTGCTGCCTCTGCTCCTCGGGCTCGTAGTCCAGGTGCGCGGTGCCGTCCTCCACCTTGCCCAGGCGCGGGATCGCACCGGCCCTGAACATCACCTGCTCCGCAAGGGTCGTCTTGCCGCCGCCGGCGTGGCCGGCGAGCACGACGCTGCGGATCGCGGCGAGGTCGTGGCTCTTCGTCATAGCGCGCAGTTCCTCTCGGTCGTTCCTCCCGTCTGACCGGTGAACCCCGATCGCGACGGGACGCTTGGCGCCTTGAGCGCTGGTATTGCCGGTCCAGACCTGCGGGAGGGGTGCGGGCCGGGCCGGGTGTCGATTTCCTTGGCCCCGATGATAGTCGGTATACTCCCGCCCGATGTCTGGACATTCCAAATGGTCAACGATCAAGCGCCAGAAGGGCGCCAATGACGCCAAGCGCGGCGCCATGTTCACGAAGGTCGCACGCGAGATCGCGGTAGCCGCCCGTGCGGGCGGTGGCGACCCTGACGCGAACTACCGCCTCCGCCTGGCGATGGACAAGGCTCGCTCGATCAACATGCCGCTTGACAACATCAAGCGCGCGATCGAGAAGGCGAC
>CAIYZX010000054.1 GCA_903930745.1 uncultured Chloroflexota bacterium
CCTGCGCACGCCGGTCCCCTCCTCCGCGTGGCCGCCCAACCGGATCAGCAGGCGCGCCGTGGAGGCGTCCCGCGCATGCACGAAGAGGCCCAGCCCTGCGATCTCCGCGGCCCGATCGCAGGCGCGCGAAGGGTCAACGGCGGCCAGCTCCGCCCGGAGCGCGGCGACGAGGTCTCGATCCGTGCCGGACATCCGCCCAGGTCAACCGGCGCGCGGAATACGCGGGTCGCGGTCCGCGCGCAGCTCGCGGTCCGCGCGCAGCTCGCGGGGACGGCGGCGGCGGCCACCCTCGCGCTCCCACGCACCGATGATCGCGGCGGCGAGTCGCGTGGCATCGTGCCGGTGGGCGTTGTCCGAGTCCACGACGTCGTCGAGGACCACGCGCGGCGGACGCTGGACGGCGGGCGGCCAGCGGAGGCGGACGGGCTGGCCCAGCCACGTCTCCGGCGCCCGGGCGTCAAACCGGTTGTTGGCGATGACCACGTCCGCGAGCCCGTCGGCCTGGTGTCGGGCGAGCGCCTCCACGTGGTCGGCCAAGTCGTATCCGCCGGTCTCGCCCGCCTGGGTCGCCACGTTGCACGCGAACACGACGAGGGCGCCGGACGCGGCGATGGCCTCGCGGATGCCGGGCACGAGCAGCGCGGGCAGGATGCTCGTGTAGAGGCTGCCCGGGCCCACCACGATCAGCTCGGCCTCCTCGATCGCGCGGACGGCGTCCTCCGACGCCCGCACGTGCTCCGGCGAGATCCAGACCCGGTCCAGGTTCGTCTCGCGGGCAATCCGGCTCTGGCCCTCCACCTCGGTGCCGTCGGCGCGCACGGCGTGGAGCGTCAGCACGGTCCCGGTGGCCGGCACCACGCGACCCCGCACCGCGAGGACGCGGTTCATCTCGCGGACGCCCTCCTCGAAGTCGCCCTCCTCGATCTGCACGAGGGCGGCCAGGATCAGGTTGCCCAGCGCGTGGCCGCCGACACCCTCGGACAGCGCCTGGGCGTCGCGGATGGGCGGCAGCGCGGGATCCGGCTGGGGCGCGGGGCCGATGCCCGGGAAGCGGTGCTGGAGCAGGCGGCCCATGAGGGGCTCCGCGTCCGCGAGCGCCACGATGCAGTTGCGGATGTCCCCCACCGCAGGGATGCCCAGCTCGGAGCGCAGGACGCCGGACGAGCCGCCGTCGTCGGCCACGGTCACCACCGCCGTGATGTTGGACGTGTGCTCCTTGAGGCCACGCAGGAGCGTGGAGAGGCCCGTCCCGCCACCGATCGCCACGACCCTGGGGCCCCGCGCCAGGAACCGCTTCTGGTAGATGACCTCCACCATCGGCTGGTCACGGTCCCAGAGGGCGAACGGGTCAACCAGGGCCCGAACAAGCCGGTAGGACCCGTAGAGGAAGCACGCCAGGCCGCTGGCGCCCGCGACCAGGCCACGCAGCTGGTACGGCAGGAACTGCAGCGTGACCAGGTTGATGAGATCTGCAGCGAGACCGCCTGGGGCGCCTGCAGCGGTCGCCTGGCGGATGAGGTGCGCCACGCCAAGCGCAAGAACGAGCAGCCCGACAAAGGCGAGCAGGAGCCATCGTTTGACGCCAATGCCCGGGGTCAGCCAGCGACGCAGGTTCATCGCTCAAGCTCCCGGTGGAAGACCGCGACGTTCCCGAGGTCCTGCTCGCGCATCCACTCCGCCAGCCGCTCGGTCATGACCACGGACCGGTGGAATCCGCCGGTGCATCCGATGGCGACGGTGAGGCGGGTCTTGCCCTCGTCCACGTAGGCCGGGACGAGCAGGTCAAGCAGACCCTCGAGCCGGACGAGGAACTCCGCGGCGATGGGCTGGGCCATGACGTACTCGCGGACGGGCGCCGTGAGCCCGTTCTGGGGACGCAGCTCCGGGATGTAGTGGGGGTTCTTCATGAAGCGCACGTCCAGCACGAGATCCGCTTCCAGCGGCACTCCGTACTTGAAGCCGAAGCTGATGAGCTGGATCGCGAGGCGGTCCGATCCTTGGACGTCGCCGAGGCGAGCGAAGATTCGCTCGCGCAGCTCTCGTAGCGAGAGATCGCTCGTGTCGAGGATCACGTCCGCCTGCGCCCGGACGGACTCGACGAGTGCCCGCTCCAGCGCGATGCTCGTGGCGATGCCACGGTCGTCCGCGAGAGGATGGCGGTGGCGGGTCTCGGAGAAGCGGCGGATCAGGACCTCGTCC
>CAIYZX010000055.1 GCA_903930745.1 uncultured Chloroflexota bacterium
GATCGTGGCACCCGTCAAGAACCGCTGACGACAGGACGGCGCACGAGCGCCGGTCGTCCATGGAGGAACACGTCGAGTGACTCCCATCACCACCTCGCGGATCGCGGGCCTGGCGTTCGCCGCCGCCCTGGTCGTCTCCGCGTGCGGCGGCAGCGCCGCCACCCCGGCCCCGTCCGAGGCTCCGGCGAGCGGGTCTCCGGCGACCGAGGCCCCCGCGAGCGCGGGTGCAGGCGCCGGATCCATCATCGTCTCGGGCTCCTCCACCGTTGAGCCCATCTCCACGGGCGTCGCCGAGGCCTACGCGGCCGCGAACCCGGGGTTCACCTACACGATCGAGGGCCCGGGCACGGGCGACGGCTTCAAGAAGTTCTGCGCGGGCGAGACGGACATCTCCGACGCCTCCCGCAAGATCAAGGACGCCGAGGCCCAGGCCTGCAAGGACGCCGGCATCAACTACGTCGAGCTCAAGATCGCGTTCGACGGCATGACCGTGATGACGTCCGTGAACAACAAGGACGTGGCGTGCCTCAGCTTCGCCGACCTCTATGCCCTGGTTGGCCCGGAGAGCACGGGCTTCGCGAAGTGGAGCGACGCGGCGGCGCTGGCCAAGGAGCTGGGCTCCAACACCACCTTCTCGGACGCCGACCTCTCCATCACGGGCCCCGGCGAGGAGTCCGGCACCTTCGACAGCTTCGTTGAGATCGCCCTCAAGAAGTACGCCGAGGACCGCAGCCAGGACGTCACGACACGCCCGGACTACACGGCATCCGCCAACGACAACGCCATCATCGACGGCGTTGCAGGCAGCGCCGGCTCCCTGGGCTGGGTGGGCTTCGCGTTCGCCGAGGAGAACAAGGACAAGGTCGCCGAGATCGCGATCAGCAAGGACCCCAACGGCTCGTGCGTAGCGCCCTCCGCAGCCACCATCGCCGACGGCTCCTACCCGCTGTCTCGAAGCCTCTACATCTACGTGAACACGGCAAAGGCCAAGGCCAACCCGGCAGTGGTGTCCTATGTGGACTACTACCTCGCCGAGGGCACGATCGCCAAGGTCCTCGAGACCGTCCCCTACGTCGCACTTCCCGCGGACCAGCTGACCGCCTCGCGCGACGCCTGGAACGCCGCCAAGTAGGTTCCCCCTCCTCACGGCGAACGGGTCCGGCAGTCACCTGTCGAGGCCCGTTCGCCGTATCCTGCACCTGCCGCCCAACCTCCCCAGGAGCCCCACCACCCGCCATGGCCACGGCCCTCCCCACCGCGTCCGCCCCCCTCCGCCTCAGCGGCAGCGCGGCGCGCCGCAGGCGCGAGACGGTTGTCCGGACCGTCTTCATGGGGGCCGCCCTCACCACGGTGGTGATCAGCGCCTTCATCGTCTGGACCGTGGCCGAGCAGGCCATCGAGTTCCTCACCCAGGTGGATCTCGCCCAGCTGGTTGGGATCGGCTGGTTCCCGCGCCGCGGCATCTTCGACCTCGCGACGATCATCATCGGGACCGTGATCGTGACGGCCATCGCGATGCTCATCGCGGCCCCCGTCGGCCTCGCCGCCGCGATCTACCTCTCGGAGTACGCAGGCCCAGCCGTCCGGCGTGTCGTCAAGCCGGTGCTGGAGGTCCTGGCGGGCATCCCCAGCGTCGTGCTGGGCTTCTTCGCCCTGACGGTGATCACACCGAACCTCATCAAGCCCCTCTTCGCCGATGCCAACGTGTTCAAC
>CAIYZX010000056.1 GCA_903930745.1 uncultured Chloroflexota bacterium
AGGAGCATGGAGGCGACCCGGCCGCCGAGGTCCGCGTACTGCGGGCCGGCGATGGCCGCCACGACACGCTCGCCGATGCCCACCACCCAGTAGTAGAACGGGGCGTAGGTGGTGACCTGGTGGGGCTGGACAAGGGTTCCCAGCGACGCCCGGTCCGGGATGCAGCCGGCGTCGCGGACGGGCTGGATGTAGCAGGGCTGCAGGTCCAGGATGGCCGGAACCTCCACCTCGCTGATCTCCCCGGAGCCCGGGAAGACCTGGGTGGCGCGGGGGATGATCCGAGCGGTGTCGTACCAGGCGGTGGACAGGTGGGCGGGCTCGTCCGGGCCGGCGGACGGCGGGGACGACGCGAGCATGCCAAGGGCGGCGATGGCGATCACGGCCAGCCGGAGGCGACCGGAGTGGAGGACGGCCTGGATCTCGTCGCGGCCGCTCACGCAGGCTGCCCCGCGGTGCCCGCGAGTCTGCCAGTCACGACCGTCTCGTTGTACCGGAACAGCCGGCCGAAGATCCGCGGGAACGGGAACGAATAGGAGCGCTCCGTGGCCAGGCCGAGCGACGTCAGCATGTGCTCCACGTCCGCGGCCTGCAGGAAGCGCACGTGCGAGGCATCGGATGCGTAGCCGGCCTCCTGGGGAACGATGACGATCACCCGTCCCCCTGGCTTGACGAATGGCAGGTAGGAGGTGAGCAGGTCCTGCCCCGTCGCGGCATCGAGGTGCTCCAGCACATGCGCCACGAGCAGGCTGTCGAAGGTGGCCGAGCGGGACCATTCGCTCGCTGCGAAGTCATCGGGCGTGAAGGCCAGGAGGCCACGGCGGCGCGCCTCCGCCACCGCGTGCTCGTTGTGGTCCACCCCGACGCCGGCCCCATCGAGGTGCCCGAGGTTTCGGCCAACACCGCAGCCAACGTCAAGCACCCAGCCGGGCTGCAGGCGCCGGATGTTCCAGCGGTACGGCGCCTGGACGCCAAGCGCCCGTCGCCAGCCGGTGCCCGAAGCCCCGAGTCGCGCGGAGTAGGCGCTGGTGGTGGTGTCCGTGATCCCGGCCTTCGCCTCGCGGCGCCGGAACACGAAGAACCGGTTGCCGAGGTAGCCCAGCACGATCGCGACGATGGCAAAGAGCAGCTGCAGCAGGTACGCGCTGGCGCCAGTCAGGGCCAGTGCAACGGGGAGCGCCACGGCGTTGAGCGCGAGAATGGGCAGATACACCGCCTGGTAGCGGAGGTACTCGCGGACCGGATGACCGGAGGCGGTGAAGACGAGGTACCGGAACGTGACGTATCCGTTGAGGCTGGAGATGGCGTAGGCGATGAGCACCACCGCCGAGGGCGCCACCAGCTCGTGCAGCGTGAACCAGCAGACCGCGAAAACGCCGTACGCCACCACGGAGTTCCACCCACCCACGAGGAGGTAGCGGACACGCTGGTCCAGGGACCGCCAGCGGGAGACGGAGGACGAGGGGCTCGCGCCAGAGCTCACGGCGTGCCGATGGATGCGGGACGAGCGTCGTCGCCGCGGCTGCGGATGCGCGCGTAATCGCGCGTCTCGGCAGCCCCCGGGGAATCCTGCACCTCCAGCGACAGCGCCTGGAGCACCATCTGGACGCCCACGATGAGCGGCGCGACCGCGAGCATGACGGTTCCGGTTGGCGTGAGAACGCCGGCGCTCGCCGACTGGATCCAGTGGTAGGCCCCGAACCCGAGGCCGAAGGCAGCGAGCAGGGCGCCCACAACGGCAAGGAAGGCGATCAGGCCGAAGTCATTGACCACGTGCCGCTTCACGAAGCGCCAGATGAACCCCCGCGCCAGGCGCAAGGGGAAGGTCGCAGACACGTGGCCGATCCGGAGCCCGGACACCTCGTCCCCGTACAACGAGGACGTGTCGACGTCCACCACGCGCGCATCGAGGACGTTGAGCCGGATGAGCATCGCGTTCTCGAAGAAGTAGTCGCGGTCGATGGTCTCGAGGTGGAGTCGCGGCAGCAGGCTGGTGCGGATCGCCAGGAAGCCGCACTGGGGATCGAAGACGTGCCAGTAGCCACTCGCCACCTTGGTGAGGAACGAGAGCAGGACGTTGCCGATCCACCGGGTTGCGGGCATGGAGTCAGGGCGGCCGGAGCGCCGGAAGCGGTTGCCCTTGGCGTACTCCGCCATGCCCAGCTCCAGGGGCCTGACCAGGGCGGGGAGCTCCGCCGGGTCCATCTGACCGTCGCCGTCCATCTTGATGGCGACGTCGAACCCGCCCTCGTAGGCCGCCATGAACCCGGTGGCCATCGCTCCGCCAACGCCCCGGTTCTTCTCATGGTGGAGCACCGTGATCCGGGCGTCATCCGCGGCGGCAGCCCGCGCCGCCTCCAGTGTGTCGTCGGTGCTCGCGTCATCGACGATGACGATCCCGGCAACCCAGTCCGGGATCCCACGGGCCACGGTGGCGATGTGCCGCCCCTCGTTGTGGGCCGGCAGCACCACGCAGCACCGAAGACCTGTGCTCGTGGTCATGGCTCGCGCCTCCCGTGGTGCATGGCTGGCTGGACTGCAGCGTCCGCCTGGTTGCGAGCGAGATCGTATCCGGCCCGCGCACCGAAGACGCGGCCGGGTCCGGGGTCAGGACGGGCCGCTCGCGGATCGATTCCTGGATCGCCACCGGTTCAGGGCGTAGAAGGCGGCAAGGACCACGTTGGCCGGGAGCCCCGTCCCGAGGATCTCCGCTGCGAGGACCAGGTTGTCCACGGCGCCAAACCCCAGCGTCCGGCGGTATCGACGCTTGATCGCCACCGTGTCCCGGAGGATCGCGCGGACGTGGAGCGCCTTGAAGTTCGCATCGCCCTGGCGGTAGCGATACAGGACCCGGTCCAGGTTGTGGATCCTCACGCCGCTCGCGATCCAGCGGCACCAGAGCTCGTAGTCCGCGGCGTGACGATAGGCAGGGCTGAGGTCATACCCGCCGAGGGATGGGCCCAGCTCGCGTCGCCGCATGACGGCGCAGTGGGCGACGGGCGAGAACCGTCGCACCGATGTGCGTGCGTCTGCCGGGTAGTGGCGCTCCATCAGGATGGCGCCGGTGGACTCGCTGACGTACGCCACGGCCGTGCCCAGCACATCCACCTGTGGATGGTCGCGCAGGTACGCCAGCTGGTGCTCGAGTCGCTCAGGCAGGGACTCGTCGTCGGAGTCCTGGACGGCCACGTAGGGTGCGCGCGCGGCCGCGATGCCGCGTTCGTAGCTCGCCCACGGGCCCAGGTTCGCCTCGTTGACGATCACGCGCACACGCGTGTCCAACGAGGCGCGGGACTCCAGGAAGGTCTGCTTCCCCGCAGCCCCCGGGTCATCCAGGACCACGATCAGCTCCAGCGCCTCCAGCGTCTGCGAGAGGATGGAGTCCATGGCGCGTGCCAGCACAGCCAGCGGCTCCTTGTACGCCGGCAGCACCACCGACACGAGCGGCAGGGCGTCCGCGGCCGGGCGGTCTGTCACGGCGCGCCGTCCAGCGGGTCTCGCGAGGCGTCCGGTCTCGGCGTGGCGTGCCGCCTGCGGCCCAGGTACGCGATGGCCCCGATGCACACGAGCGGCAGGTTCAGCAGGGAGTAGGTCCAGCTCAGGTGGGCGTTGGTGATGACCGCGAGCCAGTCCAGCCAGAGCGGGATCATGGGCAGCGAGATGACGGCGAGGACCGCTGCCGCGATCCACGTGGATCGCGCCCGGATCGCCACCAGGCCAAGCGGAGCGAAGGTTGGCTTGATCGCGAGGAGGACCACCGGCCAGCCCCACGCCGCACCGGTGGCCACCGCGGTCATCGCCCAGATGTCCGTGTTGCCGGCCAGCAGGGAACCGGTGGAGCGGGGCCAGAGGAGGCACGCCGCCATGAGGGGCCACGCCCACGCCGACGGGCGGAGCCGGACGATCGCCGCGAGCGTGAGGCCGATCGGCAGGATCCACCACAGGGCGAGCGGCAGCACGAGGAAGGGCGTGAACAGGAAGAGCGCCACGGGCGGGTGGATGAACGAGTGGTAGTCCAGCGTCCACGGTCCGGCGACCTGCTCGGCGAGGTACGGGCTGCCGGTGTCAAGGAACCGCTGGGCGCCCGGGAGATAGCCCTTCACCACGTCCGCCGCAAGCAGCCGTTGCCCGGCGGGGGTGCCCGCGTAGTCGAACAACAGGACCACGGCCACGGCGAGGAAGCCCACGGTCAGACCGGCCGAGACGAGCGCTCCAAGATGCTGCCAGCGGCGGGGCGTGGTCACGCAGGCCACCGGGCCGGCTCCATGTGCATCGGGTCGCGCATGCCCGCAGTGTAGGTGTCCCGGGACCGCCGGAGAGCAGCGCCGAACCCCGGTGCTATGCTCGGGTCGTGACCCACGCAACCATCTGCGGCGAGCCCGCCTGTCATCGGCCGTCGGCGTGACCTCGTCGATGGCCTCCCCTGGCACCACCCCCCTCCGAGCCGTCCGGCGTCCGTTCGCGTCCATCGACGCGGCCACGTGGGACGCCATCGCCGCCCGCAACCCGTGGGCCACCCCGTTCTCGTCCTGGGCCGTCCACCGCGCCTGGTGGGACGCGTACGGCACGAACGCCCACGAGGAGACCGTGGTCCTCGTCCCGGCCGGAGCGGCCGATGACGCAGCGCCCGTGGCCATCGTCCCGCTGATGCACCGCCACGAGGTGGAGCCCGGGGACCTGGAGCTGGCCACCACGATGCGCAGGCATGACTCGCCCGCGCTGACGCCGGTGCGTCCGGACGCGAAGGCGGTCTTCTTCGGCGCCTCGTACCACGCGGACTACGCCACGCTGCTGTGCGCGCCCGATGACCTTCCGGCGGCGGCCGCGGCACTCGCGGACTACTGCGGCTCTGACGGGGACCCGGCCCACCCGGAACCCTGGGACGCCGTGGATCTCCGCCGTCTCCGGACCGGTGACCCGGCCACGGAGGCCCTGGCGGACGCCTTCGGCACGCGCGAGATGGAGCGCGGCTGGACGATGAGCATCGAGACCGAGGAGGTCTGCCCCGTGGCGCCCCTCCCGGCGTCCGGTGACTTCGAGGAGTACCTCGCGGGCCTGGGCAAGAAGGAGCGCCACGAGATCCGGCGCAAGGTCCGCCGCGCGGAGGCCGCGGGCGAGGTCCTGCTGACGGACTCGCCGGACCCGCTGGGGGACCTTGAGGCGTTCATCGACCTCCACCAGAAGCGCTGGGGCGCGGACGGCCTCTTCCCGGACAACCCCGGTGGCGAGCAGAGCCGCCTGTTCTTCCGCCGCCTCTTCGAGCTGCTGGGTGCGGACGGCCCGCTCCGCCTCGCCTTCCTGACCGTGGATGGACGAAGGATTGCCGCGGGCGTTGCCTTCGAGACCGCGGACGCGCTCCTCTACTACAACGCCGGCGTTGACCCGGAGGCCCGCGAGCTCTCGCCCGGCGTGGTGATGGTGGAGCGCTTCGTGCGCCGCGCCCTCGCCCTGGGGAAGCGCCGCATGGACTTCCTCCGCGGCAACGAGCCCTACAAGTACGAGTGGGGCGCCGTGGACGAGCCAATCCAGCGCCTGCTTGTCCGGCGAACAGACTGGCGATGACGAAGCCGCTGCCTGGGGATCCCTGCCTCACGCCGATGGTGCACCGCCCCATCCCGGGGCCTCGGCGTGTGCGCGTGGTGCAGCTGATGCAGTCCGGCACGAACGGCGGCGCCCAGGAGCACGTCTTCAGCCTCGTCTCCCGCATGGACCCGGAGCACTACGACGTCTCCATCGTCTCGCTCACACCGGGCTCCGCGGTGAACAAGCTCCGCCGGCACGGCTTCGATGTCACGGTGATCGACACGCCCGATGACGTCCTGGCCACCGCGCAGCTGACCGCCCACCTCGCCGACGTCCGCCCGGACGTCCTGCACAACCACATGTACCGCGCCGAGGTGGTGGGCACGAAGGCCGCGATGGCGCTCGCCGCCGCCGGCCACCGCCGCCCGTGGGTGATGGGCACAGTCCACTCCTCGAGAATCCGGTCCGACGAGGACCAGGCGCTGCTCCGTGGCCTCACGGCGCACATGGACCGCCTGGTGGTGGTCTCGAAGGCGATCGACGCCAAGGTGGTGGAGGAGGGCCGCACCGCCGCCCCGCGCTCGCTGATCTACAACGGCGTTGACCTGGAGCGGTACGACCACCAGGCGCCCTGCTGCACGCTACGGGCGGAGTACGGCATGGAGGCCGATGCGGAGCTGGTGGGCGTCGTTGGCCGCCTGGAGCTGGAGAAGGGCCATCCCACGCTGCTCGAGGCGTGGCCCCTCGTGCTCGCGGAGCGCCCGAAGGCATACCTCATCGTGGTGGGCGAGGGGAGCCGCCTGGACCACCTGCACGAGATCGTCCGCACGCAGGGCATCGAGCGGCACGTCATCTTCACCGGCCGCCGTGACGACATCCCGGCCATCACCGCCGCCCTGGACGTGGCGGTCCTCCCCTCGTACCGCGAGGCGCAGGGTCTCACGATCCTGGAGGCGATGGCGCTCTCCCGTCCCGTGGTGGCGTCCAACGTGGGCGGCATCCCGGAGATGGTCACCCACGAGAAGACGGGTCTCCTGGTCCCGCCGCACGATCCGCCGGCCCTCGCCGCCGCCATCGTCCGGGCCCTCTCCGATCACCAGCTGGCGGACATGGTGGCCCGCGCCGGCCACGACCTCGTCCACGACCGCTTCTGCGTCCAGCTGATGGTGAACGCGGTCCAGGCGCTCTACGACGACGGTGCCCGCGCCGTCCGCCCGCGCGACATCTCCTTCTCCGCCTGATACTCGGCTGCGTGCCTGTTCCCGTGCCTTCCCCGGCCCAACCGGACGAGACAGCGGCCACTCGCCGCGAGGCAGGCGTCCGCCTGGCGAAGTTCGCCCTGCTGGTCCTGTCCATCGCGGTCGCCGTCATCTACTGGGTCACCTGGTACGGCGGCGGTAGTCCCGTGGACGCTCGGGCGTTCTATGACCCGGACTACGCCCGAGACGAGTTCGTCTATCTCTGGACGCCAGCCTTCGCCCAGGTCACCGCACCCCTGCGGCTGCTGGACTTCGCCAGCTTCGTCGCCGTGGTTCGCGGACTGGAGCTCACCGCCCTCGTCCTGATGGCTCCATACGGGGCGTGGGCCTTTCTCCTGCTCCCGCCGGTTGCCGCTGAGATCAATGCCGCCAACATCAACCTCCTGCTCGTGCTCGCCATCGGCCTGTCCGTCCGCTACCCCGCCCTGTGGGCATTCCCGCTGCTCACCAAGCCGTCCGCCGGTGTGGCAATGCTCTGGTACGTGGTCCGCCGGGAATGGCGTTCCGCCGCGATCGGGGTTGGCGTCGCCGGGTTGATCGCGCTCATCTCCCTCGTGCTTGACCCCGGACAGTGGGTCGCCTGGGTAGGCCGCCTGGTCCAGTTCGGGGACAGCTCCGGATGGCCGTTTCCCTGGCCCGTCTGGCCGCGGTTGCCCATCGCTGCCGCCATCGTTGTCTGGGGAGCTCGCACGAACCGGCCGTGGACCGTGGTCCTCGCCGCAATCATCGGCATGCCAAGGCTGTACTTCCTGTCGCTCGCCATGTTCGTTGGCCTGCTGCCGCTGATGCGGCGTCGCGGAAGTTCGACCCTTCAGGTCTCCGGCTTCTCTCCGGCCGCCGGGCCACAGGATGCTGCTGATGCGCCTCACGTTTGACCGTCTCTGGATCGTCATCGCCGTCGCGTTGCCCGCGTTCGTGGCGCTGCTGGTGCCCATGCCCGCGGTTGACCTCGCGTACCAGGTGCGCGCGGGGGACGAGATCCTCCGGACGGGTGCCCTGCCGGCGACGGACACGTGGACCTTTACGGTCGCCGGGACGCCGTGGGTGGACCAGCAGTGGCTGGCGCAGGTGGTGCTTGCCGCCGTCCATGCGCTGGGCGGCTGGGAGCTGCTCGCGGTTCTCCGGGCCGTGCTGGTGTCGGCCGTGACCGGGCTCATGGTGGCGACCGGTGTCGCCCTTGGGGCACGCACGCGCACCGCTGCGATCCTCGCCCTCGCCGGGTTCCTCCTGGGCGTGATGGCGATGGCGCTCCGGCCGCAGCTCCTGGGCATGGCGGTGTTCGCCCTCCTGCTTCTCCTGGTGGCCGCGCGCCGGAGCCATCCGCGGGCATTCGTCCTGGCCCCCATCCTCGTCGCCCTCTGGGCGAACCTCCACGGGTCCTTCGTGCTGGCACCGCTCCTCCTGGGGGCCGCCTTCCTTGACGACCTGCGGGTGGGCGGTCCTTGGCGGCGATCCCTCGTGGTCCTCGCCGCCGGCGCCGTCGCGACGCTGGTGAACCCGTTCGGCCTTGGCGCCTGGACGTACGCGGCGGGCATCGGCGCCAACCCCGCGATCACCCGGATGGTCAGCGAGTGGCAGCGCACCGCCGCCTGGCGGATGCCCGGGGTCCTGTTCTACCCGTCACTGCTGGTGGTCGTCGTGCTCGTGGCGAGGCGGCTTCGGGGGTTCATCTCGACCATGCCGGGAACGTTCCTGCTCGGCGTCTCGCTGGCAGCCCTGGGTGCCTGGACGGAGCGCGGCGTGGCGTGGTGGGGCCTGGCGCTCCCATTCCTGTTGGCCCCGGTCTTCGCGTCCCCCGGGCCGGCCCCCGAGCCCGTTGATGCCAGCAGGCTGCCTGACTGGGCACCCCTGCACCCGGCGCGCGCCCGGCGGGCATCCCGCGTCAACGGCGCCACCGCCGCGCTCCTCGTGGCGCTCGTGATCGTCGCCCTGCCCTGGTGGCGCCCGGAGGACCCGCTTGCCGGCCGCACGGGCCTGCTGTCGTACGCCCCAAGCGAGCTCGCCGCGGCGCTGCGCGACATCGCCAGGCCCGGCGACCGCGTCGTCGCCCCGCAGACCTGGGGCTCCTGGCTCGAGTGGGCGGTGCCGGACGCGCGCTACTTCATCGACTCGCGGTTCGAGCTGTACCCGGCGGAGGCCTGGAACGACCACATGGCGCTCGGCACCACGCGGGCCGGCGATGTGCTGGATCGCTGGAACGTGGACATCCTGGTCATGGAGCCTGGGTCGGATGTGCCGGACGGATGGCGCGCGTTGGAGACCACGCCGGACGGCGCGATCTACGTGCGGACGCCCTAGCGGCCCACCCCGGCGTTCTCGGTCAGACGAGCCCGTCGCTCGGCATCCCGCCGCCGGCTCGTTGCCCAGGCCACCAGCGGGATCATCAGCATCGGCAGGTCCTGCGCGGAGTAGAAGACGCCAGCGGCCGAATGCGCGTTGAGCAGCACCTCCACGTACGTTGGCCACATCGGCAGGAAGGCTAGGCAGGCGACGGCCAGCACGGCCAGCGCGATCCACCACCGGCGGTCACGGATCCCCCACAGGCCCAGCGGAGCGATGGTCACCTTCGTGAGGATCACCACGGCGGGCCAGCGCCAGCGCGTGGCAAGCGCCAGGGCCGCCACGATCCAGATCCCCGGGTTGCCCGTGAGCAGGTGGACCGCGGTGGGTGGCCAGGCGATGAACGCGGCCATCGTGGCGAGGCCAAGTGGCGACGGGCGCCACCACCAGGTCATCGCCGCCGTGATGCCCAGCGGGATGAGCCACCAGGCGGGCCACGGCAGGATGGCGCCCGGCACGAAGAGCAGGAGCCACACCGGCGGATAGAGGACATCGCCGGGCGTGATCTCGTAGGGGCCGGCGGTCTGGCGCGGCAGGTACCACGGCCCGCCGTCCAACCACGTGCGGGTGGCGGTGGCGTAGTTCCGGTGATCCAGCCCCGCGAGCGCCTCGAGGTTGCCCGCGGGCGCGGTGGCGTACTGCCAGATCCAGGCGGCCAGGAACAGGACGGCCACCACGTACCCGGCGAAGGCGCCCGGGGACAGGGCACGCCGCGACGCGGGCGTCATTCCTGGTTCCCTGGCATCCGTGGGCAGACCCGCGGGGACGCTCAGGCGGGGGTGGTGACCCAGTAGCGCTCTGCGAGGCCGCCGGGGACGGCGCCGTTCTCACCGGTGCGGGCGGCGAAGCTGCGGACCGCGTCCGCCATCGCCTTCTGCCCGTCGAAGAGGCGCTCCATCTGGCTCTCGTACAGCGCGATGCCGCGGATCTTCCGCTCCACGGTGTCGCTGATGTCCGCGTACTCCGCGGCGAGCGAGACACCGGCCGGCATGGCGGCGAGCGTGCCTTCCGGCAGATCGTTCAGGGTGCCGAAGCCCTCCCACCACGCGTACGGGAAGTCCTCGTACAGCACGATGCGGCCGGTCCAGTCCGGGCCGGGCATGACCCACTTGCGGCCGTCCGCGAGGAGCGCGAGGCCGGCGTCACGGGTCAGCTGGTGGTCAACGTGCCCACCGATGCCCATGGGCAGGTAGACGCGGGATGGGTCCAGGCGGGCGATCTCCCTGCGGAGGATGTCCACCGGCGCGGGATCGTCAGCGCGGGGGGTGCCCAGCAGCTGCTCGTCCCCCTCGTAGCCGCGGAAGACGGCGTCCGGGAGGTCAAGCCAGACGAAGGAGACCTCCGAGAAGGCGGCGTAGCGCTCGTCCTCGAGGCGGCGGCGGGCCATCGCGTCGCCCGCGTCCGCGGCCTCGATGCGCTCGCTGGTCATGACCGCGCCCTGCGTGGTGAGGTCGTCCATCACGGCCTGTCCGGCCATGGACGTGTTGCGGACCTGCGCGCGGCGGTACCACGAGGAGCGCTGCCAGAAGCGCTTGGCGTCCGCATCCGCTGCGGCCTGCGTGGCGTCAAGGCCCTCCTTGGAGGCGGCCCAGGGTGCGTCAGACGCGTCATTCGGGAAGTCCGCGGCCAGGTGGGAGCGGTTGAACGCCTCCGTGGCCGGCCAGACAGCCTTGTTGCCGAAGCCCAGGGCCTCGCGCTGGTAGTCCGAGAGATCGGCGGACGACCCGCTGCCCGAATAGAGCGTCAGGATCGTGACGTTCTGCCCCAGCTCGCGCAGGCTGGCGATGAGGCCTCCGCACGACAGCGCGATGTCGTCGGGATG
>CAIYZX010000057.1 GCA_903930745.1 uncultured Chloroflexota bacterium
AACCATGGAATATGGTGCGTGCAAGCGACACGCTTGGCCGTCCCGTCACGTTGAGAGAGTGCCAGCCGCCATGTCCAACCCCGAACAGCGCTCCGGCTTCCGCCTTCCGTGGGGTGGTGGACAGGACCGTGTGCCCGCGCCGGAGAGCGTCCCCGACGACCCGGAGCCCACGGAGGCATCCGCCCCGGCGTCGTCCCCCGAGGCGCTCGCATGGCCGGAGTCGGACTTCAACGCCCGCCTTGGGATCACGCCGCAACAGCAGCGGGAGGCCGCCGCAGAGGACGTGTCGGAGCCCCAGGAAGCAGCCCAGCCAGCAGCCACCCCGCAGGAGCCCCCGATGTCCGAGCCCACGCCAGCCCCCGCTCCTGCGCCCGTGCCGTTCAAGAAGCCCACCAAGCTCATGGCGGACCTGTCCGCCGCGATCCGCGCCACCGCGGAGGCCGCGCGCGCCGCCGCGCAGGCCCAGGTGGACGAGGATGTCGCCGCTGTCATCGCGGGCATCCGCGATGGCGCGACGGAGGGCGAGTCCGCCCTCCGGACCCGGAGCGAGGACGACATCGCCGGGATCAGGGAGTGGTCCAAGGCGGAGATCGCTCGCATCAAGGAGGAGACCGAGGCCCGGATCACCGCCCGCAAGGGTGCGCTGCAGGGAGAGCTCGCCGCGCATGCCGCCGCGGTCGATGGGCGCGTCGGCGAGGTGGAGGCCGTGGTCGCCGCCTACCACGACGCCATGACCGCGTACGCGGGCCGCCTTGCCGCCGAGGACGATCCCGCCCGCCTCGCCACGATGGCGGAGACGATGCCGGACGCGCCGTCGCTGGACGCGTGGTCCGGCCTGGAGAGCGTGGACACGAGCGCCTGGGCGCAGCCGGAGCTGGAGCCGGAGGCCATGGCGCAGCCGGAGATGCCCGAGCCGGAGGCCGAGGTGTCGGCCGAGCCGGAGATGCCCGAGCCGGAGGCCGAGGTGTCGGCCGAGCCGGAGATGCCCGAGCCGGAGGCCGAGGTCTCACTGGAGGAGTCCCCCGCCCAGGAGGTCGAGACCGCCCGGGAGCCGGAACCGGAGCCCGTCACCTCGCCCTGGGGAGACCCCAACCCGTGGGCCCGCCGCGACAGCGCGGAGCCCAGTGAGGACCTCCCCATCGGTGGCGGCAACCCGGACGGGGACGACGTCCCGCGCTGGGCCGCCGGCGAGACCCCGGACGGCTTCCCGGAGCCCGCCGAGGGCGGTGACCCGGTGGACCGCGGCGCCATCATGGCCGCCCTCGAGGCCGCCGCAGAGGCCGTGGTCGCCGCAGAGGCGGCCGCCGAGTCCGCAGACCAGGCCGAGGCCGCGGCGGACGTCGCCGAGACCGCGGCCGAGATCCTCAAGGGCCGCGCCACCGCGGACGACGAGTTCGACCCCGAGGCCATGGGTGCCTTCTCCGCCCGCGTTGACGCCGGCGGCTTCGAGACCGAGTCGTTCACCGAGCGCCTGGCGAGCCTGCTCCCGCACGAAGGGGGTGACGCCAGCGGCCCCGGCACCACGCAGGTCGTCGTCACGGGCCTCGTGTCGGTCGCGAGCATCGCCTCGTTCAAGCGCCACCTCGGGCGCATCGCCGGTGTCACGGCCGTCGCCGTCGCCTCCGGCCCCGAGGGCGAGTTCGTCTTCAACGTCACCCATGGGGCGGACGTGGCCTTCCGCGACGCCATCCCCACCCTGCCGGGCTTCGCGGCCCGTGTGACGGGCATCGCCGACGGTGTCGTCTCCGTCACCGCTCGCGACCCCGAGGCGGAGAGCTGATCGCACATGGCCATGCCCGTGAACCGGCCCGCGGTGGCCGTCCTGCTGCCCCCGCTGGAGCGTGACCGCGTCGCCGCGGAGCTCGCGCTCGGCGGCTTCGACGCCCTGCCCGTCAACTCGGCGTCAGACCTGGCGGCCCTGCTCGCATACCGCCGGGACGTCGTCGTCACCATCCTGGACGCGGACCAGGACCCGGAGACGGCCGGGGCCGGGTGGGCGCTCCTCCACCAGGGCGGCCTCAACATCCCCGCCCTGCTCATCGTCAACCCGGCCACGCTGGACAACCTCGACACGTCGGGCGGCGGCCACGAGAGCGACGAGTACCTGACCCGGCCATACTCCGCCGAGTCCATCCGCTGGCGGGTGGAGGCGATGTGCATCCGCTCCTCCGCCGTGGACGACGGCTCCGGGAACGTGCTCACCGCCAGCCTGAACGCCGACGACTGGGGACGCCGTGGTCGCGTGGTTGCGATCTTCAACCCCAAGGGCGGCGTGGGCAAGACGATGCTCGCCACCAACCTGGCGGCGTCGCTGACCGCGAAGGGTGAGTCCGTCCTCCTGGTGGACGCGGATACCGTGACCGGCGCCGTGGCCATCTCGCTGGGCATGGACGGGGTCCCCACCGTGGTGGACGCCTGGCGCGACGAGTTCGACGGGGGCCCGGTGATGAGCTTCGCCGAGATGGCGAGCGCCCATCAGTCAGGCCTGCGGGTGCTGCCGCTCTCCAGCAGCCCCATCCATACGGAGCTGCTGGACCCGGAGCGGGTTGCCACCGGCATCGCCGCCGCCCGGCGGACCTTCGACTTCGTGATCGTCGACCTGCACTCCTCGTACAGCGCCATCAACAGGGCGGTCTTCGACAAGGCGGACCGGATCCTCGTGCCCGTGACCCCGGACCTTCCGGCGATCCGCACCGCGGTCCGGCTGCGGGACGTGGCGGACGAGCTGGGGATGCGCGACCGGATCGCCCTGGTCATCAACCGGGCGAACACCGGCGTCTCCCAGGCGGACATGGAGCGGACGATCGGGATCCCCACGTACGCCACCATCCGCTCCGCCGGACCCATCCTGGTCCGGGCCACCAACGAGGGGCGGACGCTCGTGGACATCGCGCCCAGGGAGGGCGTCACCGCAGACTTCAACGCGCTCGCGGATCGGCTGCTGGGGCGCGAGGTGGCGGCCACCAAGGCGGCCTTCAAGCTGTTCGGACGGGCGTCCGCCGTTCGCGCCTGATCAGCCGGCCTGCGCGCCTCGGACGGCGGTGGCCCCCGGCGGACGGGCGGTGGCCCCCGGCCTAGGTTCCCGGCAGCGCCAGGTGCGGCTGGCCGGTCCGCTTGTCCACCTGCTCGATGCCGCGCAGGTAGTAGCGGTTGACCAGGATGACCTCGACGTCCGGCTCGCTCACCACGGCCTCGCCGATCCGGGCGATGGCGTCCGTGACCGGCACGAACATCTCCGACGAGCGTGCCAGCAGCCCCTGGGGGTCAGCGCCGGGGTGGAGGAACACCGTCCCGACCACGCGGAACGGCGGGACCTCCATCGCCACGTCATACGGCACCTTGTGCACGCGGAGGGCCGCCCGCTCCGTCTCGGTCAGCGGCGGGAGGCTCTCCTCGCCGGCCGTGACCAGGATCAGGTCGTACGGGTCCACGCTCTTGAGACCGGGTGCCGGGTCCAGCTGGTCCGCCTCCGGTGCGCCCCACAGGACGTCGGAGATCTCGATGGCCTCGCGCCGGTTCAGGGCGTCCGAGAGGCGGCCGGTGATCTGCATCCGCCCACGGAGGCGCCAGTCCTCCGTGAGGGCCGTGAACGCGACGCCCCGGAGGGAGCCCGTGTGGAGGGTGGAGACGTCCACCCTCCCGGCCTGTGCCTGGACGCCGCCCTTTCCCCCCGCCGCAGGCACGGAGCCGGCGGCGGACGTGGGCTGACCCTTGCCCGCCTTGTCGGCGGGCTGGTCGGAGCGACGCTTCAGGAAGCCGAACGGCACGAGTTCAGTCCTCCGCCTTGCCCGTGTTGCTCTTGATGGTGTCCACGACATTGGCGTCGGCCAGCGTGGTGGTGTCTCCGAGCGTACGCCCCTCGGCAAGATCGCGCAGCAGGCGTCGCATGATCTTGCCGGACCGCGTCTTGGGCAGATCCGGGACGAAGAGCAGGTACTTGGGCTTGGCGATGGGGCCGATGACGTACGAGACGTGCTCGCGCAGCTGCTGCGCCAGCGCATCGGACGGCTCCTGGCCGGTCTTG
>CAIYZX010000058.1 GCA_903930745.1 uncultured Chloroflexota bacterium
ATTGCGGATGCCATCGCGGCGGCCGGCGGCTTCGGTGCTGCCGTTGACGCGCTTGCCGCGGACCAGGCGCTGAACCTCGCCGCGCCCATCGCAGACGGCGAGGAGATCCGCGTGCCCGTGCGCGGGGAGGCGTCGGCGGGGCCCTCGGATGGCGCTGGCGCAGGGGCAGCGGCCGGGAATGCGGACTCGGGGTCCACGGGCGGCTCAGGTGGGCTCGTGGACGTGAACCACGCCACCGCGGAGGAGCTGGACACGCTCCCGGGCGTGGGCCCCGCGACGGCGGCGAAGATCATCGCCGCGCGCGACGAGAAGCCCTTTGCGTCCCTGGACGACATGGTGGCGCGCAAGGTCGTCACCGCCTCCACGCTTCAGAAGCTGCGGGGCATGGCCACGGCGGGCCGGTGAGCAGCGCCTCTGCCGGGATCCCGCGAGTCGCCTGGACAGCGGCCGGGGCTGCGCTTGGGGCGGCGGCCGGGGCGGCGGGACTGCCTGCACTTGTGCCCATGGCGGCCGGCCTCGGTGTGCTGACGGCGGGCCTGGCGGGCGCGCGGCATCGTGGTGCGTGGCTGGTGGCACGAGCCGGGGGCATCGGCATGGTGCTGCTGGCCGTCCGGGTGCTGCTGGGGCCGACTGCCGCTCCCCCACCGCCGCTCCCCGCCGGCTCCGGCCCGTGGGAGGCAACCGTGGAGACGGTGGGAGCGCCGCGCGACGGTGCGCAGGGCGCGCGCCTGGTCCTGCACGTGGCGGACGCGCCGTCCGATGTGCCGGTTGCCGCCACGCTCCCCGCGTTTCCCACGGTGCGGGCCGGGATGCGCCTGGAGGTCTCCGGACGCCTCAAGCCGCCGCCCGAGGATGACCCGTACGGTGAGTACCTGCGGCGGACCGGCGCCGCCGGGAGCCTGACGGTTCGAGCAGCGACGGTGCTGGACGATCCCGATGGCACCTCGCTTGCCGCGCTCCGCGATGGGGCGGGCGACGCGCTGCGCCTCGTCCTCCCGGAGCCGGAGGCAGGGCTGGCGGCGGGGATCCTGGTCGGGCTCAAGGAGCGAGTGGACAGGGCGCTCGCGGCGGACTTCGCCACGGCAGGTGCCAGTCACGTGGTCGCGATCTCCGGCTGGAACATCTCCGTGGTCGCGGGCGTGGTTGGATCGCTGCTCCGGCGGTGGTCCAGGCGGACGCGGGCCATCGGCATCGGCCTGGTCGTCGTGCTGTACGTCATCGCGGCGGGGGCGTCGTCGTCCGTGGTGCGGGCGGCGGTGATGGCTGGCGTGGTGCTGCTGGCCAGGGAGACGGGCCGGGCCGGCAGGGCGGCCGCAGCGCTGGCTCTCGCCTCGCTGCTGCTCCTGCTCGCCGCCCCGGAGCTGGTCCTGGACGCAGGCTTCCGGCTCTCGGTGATGGCCACGGCGGGTCTGCTGGCGTGGGCCACGCCGTTCGGCGAGCGGCTGGCGAAGGTCAGGATCCCGGGCACGGGTGGCCGGACGATGCCGGGACCGCTCGCGGAGAGCCTGGGCATCTCGTTCGCCGCGCAGGCGGCCACGCTGCCGGACGTGCTGGTGACGTTCGGGCGGCTGTCCTTGATCTCGCCCGTGGTGAACCTGCTGGTGGTGCCGCTGGTGCCGCTTGCGATGGCCGCCGGTGCCGTGGCCCTGCTGGCGGGCTGGGCGGTGGCGGCCGGGGTTCCCGCGATCGCCGGGATCATCGTCTCGCTGCCGGCGTGGCTGCTGCTCCACGTGATGGTGGCGGTCGTCCGGGCTGGCGCGGCGGTCCCGTATGCGGCCCTGGCGATCCCACCGGAGATCGCGCCCGTCCTCGCTGTCCTGTCGGCCATCCTGGTCCTGGCACCGGGACGGCTCAAGGCGTGGCGGGCGGCGAGGCAGGCCAACGGGGCACCCGAACGCCCGAGGAAGGCTGCGACAACGCCTGGGGCCGCTGCGAAGCCGGGGTCCAAGCCGAAGCCGAAGCCGGGGTCCACGCACGCCCGGTGGGTCCGGCCCGTCCTCGCGGCATCGGCCCTGGCGCTCGCGGTCTCCGGGATCGCACTCGCGAACGTGGCACACGCGGCCACGCGACTCAGCGTGCTGGACATCGGCCAGGGTGACGCGATCCTGCTGGAGTCCGCGTCGGGCGGGCGGATCCTGGTGGACGGTGGGCCGGACCCGGACCGGCTGCTCCTCGTCCTGGATGAGCGCATCCCGCCGTGGGACCGCCGCATCGATGTCCTGGTCCTCACGCACCCCCACGAGGACCACGTCGATGGCCTCGTCCGCGTCCTGGAGCGGTACGAGGTGGGCCGGGTCTTCGAGCCGGGCATGCACGGCCCCGGTCCGGGATGGGATGCGTGGGACGC
>CAIYZX010000059.1 GCA_903930745.1 uncultured Chloroflexota bacterium
CGGGATGTTCTTCGTCCAGAGCCGGATCGCGATGAACGACGTCTACGTGGGCTTCTTCATCCTCGCCGCGTACCTCGTCTTCGCCTGGCTCTGGCTGGACCCGCCGCGCTCCCGCTGGGCGTTCTGGGTGGCGATGCCCACGGTGGGCATCCTGCTGGGCCTCGCCCTCGCGTCCAAGTGGGTGGCGGCCTACGCCATCGGCGCCCTGGGCATCCTCTACCTCGCCCGCTCCGCGCTGGGCCGCGTGCTCCTGATCCTCGGGATGATCGCGGTGACGGCCGTGCTGGGCTGGATGGGCCTCGCCGTTCCCGCGGGCAGCGACGGCTCCGGCAACCTGCCGTTCATCCTGATCATGATCGCGCTCACGCTGGGCGCCGTGGCCATCACGGTCTTCCACCCGGTGGCCTGGTCCTTCGAGGAGACCTGGTTCGCGGTCGCCGCCCCGGCGGCGCTGGGCATGCTCATCGCGCTGGCCGGCATCGCCAAGGGCATCGCGGACCAGCCCATCGTCCTTGGACCCGTCTCCGTCACGCCGCTGAACGTGGGCTTCGCGCTGGTCCTCGCGTCCGGCGTGGTCTATGCGGCCTTCGGGCTCGTGGGCCGCTGGGGCTTCGGGCCCATGGCGCGCGCCCGGATCCCGGACCCGGACGAGCCGGTGACCGCGCCGCCGTCACCCGCCCCCGAGGGCTGGCTCCGCATGGGCTGGGGCCTGGGCCTGCCGCTGGCCTGGTTCGCGGTCTCGCTGCTCGTCCTGCCGATCGCCGTCTACGTGGCGCTCTACCTGCCATGGGCATTCGTGGAGAACCACCAGCTGTTCACCAACTGGCCGGACGGCCACACGGGCCAGTCGCTGGCGGACCTCACGGGGTCCATGTACGCCTACCACAACAACCTCACGGCACCGCACGCCGCCTCGTCCCCCTGGTGGGCCTGGCTGCTCAACATGAAGCCGGTCTGGTTCTACCAGGGCGGGTTCGCGGGCTCCACCGCCGGGGCGATCTACGACGCCGGCAACCTGGTGATCTGGTGGATGGGCGTCCCGGCGATGCTGTTTGCGGGCGTCCAGGCGTTCCGCCGCCGGAACCTCGCCCTCGCGCTGATCACCGTGGGCTTCCTGGCCCAGTGGGTGGCCTGGGCCCGCATTGACCGCGCCGCCTTCCAGTACCACTACTACACGAGCCTGCCGTTCATCACGCTGGCCCTTGGCTACTTCACGGCGGAGATCTGGAACGGGCCATCGCGCCGGACGTGGGGCTTCGCCCGCATCGCGTCCGCCCTCGCGCTCATGGGCCCCATCATCCTGTGGATCCTGCGCTACCCGCTCTGCTCCCTGGCCAACGTGGAGTCCGTGAACAAGGGCTCGCAGGCCTGCAACGGGAACCCCGGCAACCTGGAGATCACGATGTCCACGGGCGCGCTCGTGGTCGTCGCCCTGGTGATGGGCGTGATCCTGGTGCGCCAGCTCGTGGCCCTGGGCAGGCCGCGCGCGGACGGATCCGAGGCGGGTTCGCGCGATCTCGTCCCCGTGGCGATCACGGCGATGGTGGGCATCGCGCTGATGCTGTTCGCCAGCAAGCTGCCGTCGTCCGAGCCGCTCCTCACGTTCAACGGGATCGTGCCGGAGCTCATCGCGCTGGTCGCCGCCGTGCCGCTGGGGATCGTGGCCGTCCAGGTGCTGACCGCGCGCGACGCACGCCGCTGGGTGGTGGGCCTGGTCTCCGTCGCCGGGGCCTGGTTCCTGGTCCTCTACCCGAACATCTCGGCGCTGCAGATGCCGTCCGTGATCGTGAACTTCTACCAGGGGATCCTGCCCACGTACCTGTACGCGTTCCAGTTCACGGTGAACCAGACGGACCGGAGCGGGGCGATCTCGTTCTCAGACGTGCGGTTCCTGGTGCTCGTGCTGTTCCTCGTGGTGGCCGCGGGCGTGGTGGCCTACTCGTCCTGGGCGTGGCGCCAGGCGCTGGCGGAGCCGATGCCGCTGCCCGC
>CAIYZX010000060.1 GCA_903930745.1 uncultured Chloroflexota bacterium
ATGGCCACCCGGCCGCAGGACAAGTTCAACGTCCGGCCGGAGGACGCGGCCACGTTCCGCGAGCGGATCCTCCCGTACTGGCAGGGCAAGACCCTCGAGGACCTGCTGCGCAAGGAGCAGGGCCCGCTGCTGGACGCCATCGCCCGCGTGGTGAAGATCAACCAGAAGGACCACGCCCAGGGTCACATCTGCCCGGACACCGCGAAGTGGATCCGCATCGGGCCGGCGGGGCTCCGCGCGGAGGCCGCGGCGCACCTCGCCACGGCACAGCCGGACCAGCGCGAGTTCTACGAGTCCGTGATCCTGGTCCTGGACGCCGCCGCGGAGTTCATGGTCCGGTACGCGGACCTCGCCACCGCGATGGTCGCGGACGCCACCTCAGACGAGCAGGCGGACAACCTGCGCGAGATCGCCCGGATCTGCACCAAGCTCTCCGTGGCCGGCGCGGACACGTTCCGCGAGGCCATCCAGTCGCTCTGGTTCCTCTTCGCGCTCCTGCACCTGGAGAGCAACGCGTCCTCGTTCTCGCCCGGGCGCGCTGACCAGTATCTCTACCCGTACTACCAGGCGGACCTTGAGGCCGGGCGCCTGGACCGCGCGGGCGCCCTGGAGATCATCGAGGCGCTCTGGCTCAAGTTCAACCAGATCGTCTACCTGCGGAACTCGCACTCGGCGTCGTTCTTCGCCGGGTTCCCCATCGGCTTCAACGTGGCCCTGGGCGGCCGCGACGAGCTGGGCCGCGACGAGTCCAACGATCTCTCGTACCTCTTCCTCGAGGCGCAGGGCCACATCCTGCTGCCCCAGCCCAACCTGTCCGCCCGCCTCCACGAGCACACCCCGGACGCGCTCCTGGACGAGTGCACCCGCGTGGTGGGCCTGGGCTCCGGCATGCCGCAGGTCTTCAACGACGAGTCCATCATCCCGGCGCTTGAGCGCCAGGGCATCAGCCCCACGGACGCCGCCAACTACGCGATCGTGGGCTGCGTGGAGCTCACCACCCACGGCAACAACCTGGGCTGGTCCGACGCCGCCATGTTCAACCTGGTCAAGGCGCTTGAGCTGGCGATGAACGACGGCAAGTGCCTCCTCACCGGCGCCCAGCTGGGCCCGCAGACCGGGTACCTGACGGACTTCGCCACGTACGCGGATCTCGAGGCGGCCTTCGCCACGCAGATCGACTGGTTCTTCGAGAAGATGATCACCGCGTGCGAGGCGGTGGAGGAGATGCACCAGCGGCTCCTGCCGTCCGCGCTCCTCTCGTCCGTCATCGACAACTGCCTGGACCGCGGCCTGGACGTCACTCGCGGCGGCGCCCACTACAACCTCTCCGGCATCCAGATCATCCAGGTGGCCAACGTGGCGGACAGCCTCGCGGCCGTGAAGAAGCTGGTGTTCGACGAGGGCGTGGTGGACAAGGCGCGCCTGGTGGCCGCCCTGCAGGACAACTACCAGCACGACGAGGAGCTCCGCCAGGTCCTCCTGAACAAGGCGCCGAAGTACGGCAACGACGTGGAGTGGGTGGACCAGCTGGGCAACCAGTGGGCGCACTACTTCGCGGCCAAGTTCGAGGGCCGCACCAACTACCGCGGCGGCCGGTACCACACCGGTCTCTACACGGTGAGCGCGCACGTGCCCATGGGCGCGAACGTGGGCGCCACCCCGGACGGCCGCCCCGCGAAGGAGCCCCTGGCGGACGGCGGCATGTCCGCGGTCTACGGGCGTGACCGGCGCGGCCCCACGGCGCTGCTGGAGTCCGTGGCCCGCGTGGACTCGTCGCTGGGCAGCAACGGCACGCTGCTGAACATGAAGTTCCTGCCGCGGCTCTTCAAGAGCAAGGACGGCGCGAAGGCCTTCTCAAGCATGCTGCGCGGCTTCGTGAAGCTCCGCATCAACCACGTCCAGTTCAACGTGGTGACTCGCGAGGACCTGGTCGCGGCCCAGAAGGACCCGGACAAGTACCGGAACCTGACGATCCGCGTGGCGGGCTACACCGCGTACTTCGTGGAGCTGGCGGAAGACCTCCAGAACGAGATCATCGCGCGGACCAGCTACGAAGACCAGTGACCACCGG
>CAIYZX010000061.1 GCA_903930745.1 uncultured Chloroflexota bacterium
CGCGTGGAGAAGAAGATGCCGAAGCTGCTGAGCCAGGGCACGAAGCCCTCGAACGCGAGGCCGGCGGCCACGCCCACCATGTTCTGCTCGGCGATGCCCATCTGGAGGAAGCGGTCCGGGTGGGCCGCCTCGAACTTCGCCGCCTGCGTGGAGGAGGCGAGGTCCGCGTCCAGGACGAGGATCTCCGGGTTCTCGCCGGCGACCTCCACGAGCGTCTCCGCCCAGACCTCGCGCTGTGCCTTCGGGCTCATCGGGCGCCCTCCCCTGCCCCGGCCGGCCCCGGCGTCCCGGCGCCCTGGGCCGCCAGTTCCTCGTGCGCAGCCTGGGCCTCCGCGGCCTGCGGCGCGCGGGCGTGCCACGCGGACCTGCCCTCGGTGAACGAGATCCCCCGGCCCTTCTGGGTCCGGGCGAGGATCACGGTGGGCCTGGTGCCCCCGTTCGCGCCGGCTGCCCTGGCGTCATCGCACGCCGCCGTGACCTGGGCCATGTCGTGCCCGTCGATCTCCAGGACGCGCCAGCCAAAGGCCTCGAAGGCCCCGCGCAGGTTCACGCCCGCCCACGGGTCCCGGCGATCGCCGCGGTGCTCCTCGCCCTCACCCAGGCGCCAGCCGTACTGCTGCATGCCGTTCCAGTCCAGGATCGCGGTGAGGTTGCCCACGCCGTAGCGGGGCGCCACGTGGACCGCCTCCCAGGCCTGGCCCTCCTGGAGCTCGCCGTCGCCCAGCATCACGAAGACGTGGGCCGGGTTGCCGCGCCGGCGCAGGCCCATCGCGATGCCCAGCGCCTCGCTGAAGCCCTGGGCGAGGGAGCCCGTGCTGGCGTCGATGCCCGGCGCCAGGTGCATGTCCGGGTGGCTCTGGAGGCGGCTGTCGCCGGTGTCGAAGGTGGCCAGCTCCTCGATGGGGAAGTAGCCGCGCATCGCGAGGACGGCATAGAGCGCCACGCCGGAGTGGCCCTTGGAGAGGATGAACCGGTCGCGGTCCTTCCACTGCGGGTCCGCCGGGTTGATCCTGAGCACGGCGAAGTAGAGCGCCACGAGCAGGTCCATCGCGGAGAGGGGGCCGCCCATGTGGCCGGCGTTGGCCCGGTGGATCATGTCCACCAGGTGGCCGCGGGCCTCGCGGGCGAGCTGCTCCAGCTCCGTGACGCTGGGGCGCGCCGGGCCGCCGGGGGCGCCCGGGATGCCGGGGGCGGTGGTGGCGCCCGAAGGGCCGATGGTCATCGGTCAGCCGGCCTTGACACCGAGGTCGGCAAGGACGCCCTCCAGCCACTCGCGGTTCACGCGCGCCACGTCCTTGGGGTCCCGGTCCGCGGTGTCCTGCTCCAGGCAGAACCAGCCGTCATAGCCGCGCTTGACGAGATCCTCCACCACGGCGCGGCACTGCGCGATCCCCTCGCCCAGCGGCGGGAAGATGTACGCCTTGAGCGCGGTGCCGAACGACCACTGCTCGCGCTTCGCCTGGTCAAGGATGGGGCCGCTCACGTCCTTCAGGTGGATGTGGCGGACGCGGTCACCGTACTGGTCCAGCATCGCGAGGGCGTCGCCGCCGCCGTAGGCCAGGTGGCCGATGTCCAGGCACCAGCCCACCTTCGCCGGGTCCGTCTCGTCCAGCAGCCGGGCCGTCTCCGCCGGGGTCTCCACGTACGTGGCGACGTGGTTGTGGAAGACGACGCTCATGCCCATGGGCGCGATGGCGTCCGCGAGGTCCTCCAGGCCCTTCGCCAGGTTGCGCCACTGCTGGTCCGTGAGGCCGTTGGCCTCGTCCACGTGGCCGGCCTCGCCCTTGCGCCGCTCGTCGCCGGCCTCCGCCGCGATCAGCAGCGTGCCACCGGTTGCGTGGAGGCGGCGGGCGATCGTGAGGCCGCGCTCCATCGCCTCGTCGTAGCGGTCCGCGTCCCGGAACGGGAGGCCCACGAAGGCGCCGACCATCGTGAGGCCGCGGCGGTCCAGCTCGCGCTTGAGCTCGTCCGGGTCCTCCGGCATGCCCGGGCCCCACTCGGTGGCGTCGTACCCCGCCTCCACGAACTCGTCCATCATCCGCTCGTAGGGCAGCCACGCGCGGTACTCCGGCACGTCCGGGTTGTTCCAGTTGACCGGCGCGGTGGCGATCCTCATCGGGGCTCCTGTAAGCGCTTACATTTGCCGCGCAACTGTAGTACGCTCCGGCTCGGAATGCAACGCCAAGTTCGCGAGATCCTTCCCCCGGAACCCGGTTCGGGCACCCCGGCTTCGGGCACGTCCGCTTCGGGCGCCCTGGCTTCCGGCGGCCCGGGTTCCCATGCCCCGGGGCCCGTCGTGGATGCCGCTGCCGCCACCACCGCCGTCGACGCCGTCGTGGACGCCCTCGCGGCCGATGCCACCGCGGCGGCCGTCGCCGAGGCCGCCCCGCGCCGGCGCGCCCGCCCCACGCGCACCGGCGACCACCCGGCCACCATCGAGAGCGTCGCGGCGCTCGCCGGCGTCTCCACCGCCACCGTCTCGCGCGTCCTCACGGGCACCACCGCGGTGCGCCCGGAGACCCGCACGCGTGTTGAGGCGGCCGTGGCCACGCTGGCCTACGTCCCCTCGGGTCCCGCCCGGGCCCTCGCCGGCAGCCCCACCTGGATGCTGGGCCTGCTCATGACGGACATCACGCAGCCGTTCTACACGGAGCTCGCGCGGGCGGTGGAGGCGGAGGCGCTGGCCCGCGGCTACTCGCTGATCCTCGCGAACGGCGCGGGTGACGTGGCGCGCGAGGCGGCGTACCTGGAGCAGCTGGCCGGCCGCCGCGTGGACGGGATCCTGGTGGCCTCGCGTGACATCACGGACCGGCACCTGGACTGGCTCCGATCCGCGCCCGTGGAGGTGGTCCTCGTCACGTGCGAGGCGCCCGGGGCGCCCCTCGCCGCCATCGTGTCCGCGAGCCACTCCGGTGAGGCCGCCGCCGCCGAACACGTCCTGGCCCTGGGGCACCGTGTCCTTGGGGTCATCTCCGGGCCTGCGGCCAGCGCCTCGTCCCAGGAGCGGCGCGAGGGTGCGGTCTCGGCGGCGCTGGCCGCGGGTCTCCCCGCCTCTGCCGTGGTGGCGGTCCCCTCGTCCGGCGACGTGGCGGGTGGCCGTTCCGCGGCGGCGGCGCTGCTGGCACGCACGCCTCGCCCCACCGCGATCCTCTGCTACAACGACCTCGTGGCCGTGGGCGCCCTGCACGCGCTGGCGGATGCCGGCCTCAGCGTCCCGGGTGACGTGAGCGTGGTGGGCTTCGACGACGTCCCGGTCGCCGCCATGGTCTCCCCCGCCCTCACCACCGTGGCCCAGGCCGTGGACGACATGGCCCGATGGGCGGTGGAGCGGCTGGCGGCGCAGATCGAGGCACGGCGCGCGGGCGACGAGGCACCGGCCCCCGAGGTGGTCCGCCACGCCTGC
>CAIYZX010000062.1 GCA_903930745.1 uncultured Chloroflexota bacterium
CGTGGCGCGCGCCTTCACGGGCCGCAGCAAGATCGTCAAGTTCGAGGGCCAGTACCACGGCGTCCACGACTACGCGCTGATCAGCGTCTCGCCGTCCAACATGGCGGACCTGGGCTCGGAGGACAACCCGGTCGCCCTCACGTACGGGCGCGGCATCCCCGAGGCCATCACCAGGACGATCATCCCGGCGCGCTACAACAACATCGAGGCGCTGCGGGCGCTGTTCGAGCGCGAGGGATCGGACATCGCCGCGATCATCGTGGAGCCGGTCCTGGGCAACGCCGCGGGCATCCTGCCGAAGCCGGGCTTCCACCAGGCCGTCCGGGCGCTCACCGAGGAGTTCGGGATCCTCCTGATCTTCGACGAGGTCAAGACGGGCTTCCGGTTCGCCAGGGGCGGCGCATCCGAGTTCTTCGGCATCACGCCGGACCTCGCCTCGTTCGCAAAGGCCATGGGCAACGGCTACCCGATCGCAGCCTTCGCCGGCCGCGACGACGTGATGGCGGTCCTGCCGGACAAGGTGAGCCACGGCGGGACCTACGCGGGCAACCGCGTGGCCGCGTCCGCGGGTGTGGCCGCGATGCAGATCATCCGCGATACCCCGGCGCTCTCCACCATCCACGAGACGGGCCGCCGGGTACAGGCCGGCGTCAAGGAGATCCTGGACGCCAAGGGGATCGCCCACCACTTCACGGGCTGCCCGGCGATGTTCGCCGTGATGTTCACGGACGAGATCGCCACCGAGTGGCGCGACTGGGCGAAGACCGATCACGCCCTCTACGACGCGGTGGCCGTGGGCATGCACGCCCGCGGCGCCATGCCGGAGCCGGACAGTCGCGAGCCGTGGTTCATGTGCGAGGCGCACGCCACCGGCTCCACGGTGGAGCGGATCATCTCCATCTTCGGCGACGCCCTGGACGCCGCCCTGGACGCCCGTGCCAAGGGCCTCATCGACTAGCTCACCGCCGGTGACATACGCCGTCATGTCATTGGCACCGATTGAACGGGACGTTTGTCCTACACGGCCGGGGGTTGACGCCGACACCGGAGCGCGCGTAGACTCCGGGCCGATCGAGCAGGTCGCTCGACACGTCCATGCTGGAGGCGCTTCACCAGATGGTGCAGATCGCATGCTCCGACCCGCGCATGGCGGTTGCCCTCGGCACCGTCAGCGGGAGAGGTGTGCCCACCAGCAGGTAGGACGCGGGGCGTAAGCCCCGAGAGCGACCACCGAGCCGTGGGCCACCGGGTCCGCGGCTCTTCTGTTTTCCAGGGCACCTCTCGCCCGCCGGGAAGACAGTGAACGAACGAGCCGCAGGCCCCCCGACATCCGGGCCCGCGGCTCGTCCCATGTCCAGGGACCTTCCGCGGACCGGCGCCATCACCGCCAACACCACCGCATCACCACTCCACCAGGAGGGTCCCGTGACCACCGCCATCGCACCCGAACTGCATAGCCCGGCCTCCGCGGAGGCCACCTCGGACGTGCGCTCCGTGGCCACGCCGGAGGCCGCTGTCGCGGTCTCCCCCGCCCTGCTGGCGGAGCACGTCACCAAGCGCTTCGTCGTGGACCGCCGCAAGGCACCCGTCACGGCCATCGAGGACGTCTCGCTCCGCCTGGAGCGCGGCACCATCCACGGGGTCCTGGGCGCCAACGGCTCCGGCAAGAGCACGCTCATCCGCCTCGTTTCGGGTCTGCTCACCCTGGACGAGGGTCGGGTGGAGGTCTTCGGCCACGACATCGAGCGCGAGGAGCTCGCCGTGAAGCGCCTCATCAACCGGGTCTCGGTGGACGCGGCGTTCTTCAAGAAGCTCAGCCCGATGGAGAACCTCCTCTTCGCAGCCCGCCTCTACGGCCTCGATGCCGGCGAGGCGAAGCGGCAGGCGGCGGTGATCCTGGCCCGGCTGGGGATCGGCGAGAGCCGCCTCGGGCGCCCGGTGGAGCAGATGAGCCGGGGCATGCAGCAGAAGGTCGCCATCGCGCGGGCCCTGCTGACCAGCCCCACCCTGCTGCTCTTGGACGAGCCCACGACGGGCCTGGATCCACGCTCCAAGCTGGATGTCCAGGCGTTCGTTGAGGAGGTCCGGGACGTCCACGGGGCGACCATCGTCCTCACGACGCACGACCTGGCCGAGGCGGAGCGCCTCTGTGACCGCATCACGATCCTCGCAGGGGGAAGGGTGGTCGCCGAGGACACGCCGGCGGGCCTCAAGCGGCTCGTCAACGAGCGCTACGGGCAGCCGGAGACGCTCGAGGCCGTCTTCATGACCTTCACGGGCCGCTCGCTCGATGACGACGACGTCGAGAGCGCCGAGGCCGACACCGAATGACCACCACCGAAGGAGGTGCCGTGATGCCAGCCCTCAACGCCCGCCCAACCGATCACACCCACTTCGACTTCGACTTCCGAAGGGACACCACGTTGCTGCACATCGACCTGCGGCTCGCCGAGATCACGGAGCGCCATGCGCGCCTCCGTGACGAGCGGGCCCGCGAGCGGCTCCTGTCGCTGGACCGCTCTCGCATCTCCATCCGCCGCCGCCTGGGCACGTCGATCATCCGGATCGGCGAGCGCATCGGTGGCTCCTCCGATCCGCTGAGCACCCCGGTCTGGCAGGGCTGATCCCCTGCCGGCCGCGGGGCCGCCCCGCGCGACGGACAACCCGCAAAGGAACGACCGTTGACACTGCTCACACATGAGCTGAAGGCGTCCTACGCCTTCGTGGAACGCAACTTCTTCCTCACCCGCCGGTACTGGGGGTGGGAGGTGGCCTGGCTCGTCTACTCCGTGGCGGGCGCGCTCTCGATCAGCCTGATCGGGGCCGCCGCCGGGGACGACCGGCTGCTCCTCACCCTCATCGTGGGTGCGGTCTTCTGGAACTACCTCTCCGTCGTCTTCTCCTGGATCGCCGACACCATCGCGGTGGAGCGCTGGGAGGGCACGCTCGAGTACACCTTCATGGCCCCGGTCCGGCGCTGGACCCAGCTCCTGGGCTCCTGCCTGTACGCCATGGTCTACGGCCTGGTGCACACGGTGGCCATGCTTCTCGTCCTTGTCCTGTTCTTCCCGCAGCTCCGCCCGGAGTCCATGAACCTGCTCACCGCCGCGCTCTTCGTGCTGCTGGGCTCGTTCAGCTTCGTGGGCATCGGGATGATGGCGGCGATCCTGCCGCTCCTCTACGTGGAGCGTGGCTCGCAGATGACCTTCGTGATCCAGTCCTGCCTGCTCCTCGTGTC
>CAIYZX010000063.1 GCA_903930745.1 uncultured Chloroflexota bacterium
CGGGACCTGGACGATGCCCGCGTACGCGAGGCCGCCACCGGCCAGGACCACGAGGTCCTGCTCGGCCACCGCGGCCACGTCCGGCGCGCTCGCGATCGCCGTGGTCCTCGCGTCGCTCTACCCGGTGGTCACGGTGCTGCTGGCCGTGGTACTGCTGGGCGAGCGCCTCACGGTGAGGCACGCCGCGGGCGTCGCGCTCGCCGCCGTGGCAGTGGCCCTGATCGCCCTGGGCTAGGGCCACCGAGGACCCCGCGCGTCGGTGGCCTCTGACACGCCCGCTGCATGGGCTCACGCACGGTGGCAGCGACCGCCTCTGTCATGGCCGCAGGGTGGCGCCTAGGCTCGGGACATTGACCTGACGAGCGTCCCGCCAGCCGCGCTTCTGCGCGACGCGTGAAGGGACGTGCAAGCGTGTCCAGCCATCGAATCTCCTCCCGCCCGGCGCCCCAGGCGCTCCGGGCACTCGCCGCGGGCCTGCTGGCGCTCGCCACGGTCGGGGTCCCATCCGCCTCGGCAATCCCCGTCGTCCTCATCGAGGACATCACCATCTCCAGCCGGGCGGTGTCGCCGAGCCTCGTCACGGCCGCGGGCACCGCCATCACCGCCATCGCCACGGCGGCACAGAATGCAGACTCGACGGTTGCCCTTGCGGAGGTCCGCGTCGGTGCCGCGCCATGGACGGCAATGGCACCCGTGGACGGGGCCTGGGGCGCGACAGTGCATGGCTCCGAGGCGACGACCGCGCCGCTCCTTCGGGGAGCCACGGCGCTTGCGGCCGGTGTAGGTCACGTCTGTGCTGTGCTGGCGGACACCCGTGTTGCGTGCTGGGGCAACAACGGAGAAGGCGCGCTGGGCGACGGCACCACCACCAATCGGATCTCACCTGTCGTGGTGCCGGGCCTCACCGGCGTGACTGCCGTCGTGGCCGGCGGCTACCACACCTGTGCGCTCCTCGCGGCCGGCACTGCCCGCTGCTGGGGGTACAACGCGTACGGCCAGCTGGGCGACGGCACCTCCACCGACCGGATCTCTCCTGTCGCCGTGGCGGGCATCGCCGGCGCAATCGCCCTCACCGCCGGCGTGCACCACACCTGCGCGCTCCTCGCGGACGGCACCGCCCGCTGCTGGGGGTACAACGGGTACGGCCAGCTGGGCGACGGCACCACCGCCAGCCGGGCCCTGCCGGCGCCGGTCGGGGGCCTCGCCGGCGTGACCGCAGTCGCGGCAGGCGGGCTCCACACCTGCGCAGTCCTTGCAGACGGGATGGCGCGCTGCTGGGGGAACAACGCGGTCGGCCAGTTGGGGGACGGCACCACCACCAACCGGAGCGCGCCCGTGACGGTTCCAGGCCTCGTGGGCGTGGCCGCCATCGCGACCGGCGGATACCACACGTGTGCGCTCATCGCAGACGGCACCGTCCGATGTTGGGGCAATGACGGCGAAGGCCAGCTGGGCGACGGCACCAGCACCTCTACGCCCCGGACCGCGCCCGTCACGGTGTCGGGTCTCGTCGGCGCGACCGGCATCACCGCAGGCTCGCACCACACCTGCGCGCTCCTCGTGGCCGGCACCGCCCGCTGCTGGGGATACAACGCATACGGCCAGCTGGGCGACGGCAGCACCACGATGCGAACCTCACCCGCCGCCGTGGTGGGCGTGGCCACCGGGACCGCCATCGAGGCCGGCGAGTACCAGTCCTGCGCGCTCACCGCCGCCGGTACGGCCCACTGCTGGGGGTTCAACTCCGCCGGCCAGCTGGGCGACGGCACCACCAGCTGGACCAGGTTGACGCCCGTCGGGGTGGCGGGGATCGGGGCCATGGGCCTGTCGGACGTGGCGGACGGCGTGCACCAGGTCTGCTTCCGCGCCACGAATGCCGTCGGCACCACCAGCACCGAGAGCATCTGCTCGCCGCTCACGGTTGACACCACGGCACCCGTCCCCACGACGCCAGTCCTCTCGCCCTCCCGTGTCCCGGACACCACCACGGCGGTGGCCATCGGCTCGTCCGTCGGCGACGTTGTGTCCGTGGCGTCCGCGCAGTACCGCGTTGACGGCGGCTCCTGGACCTCCATGGACTCGTTCGACGGCGAATGGGGCGAGGCCGCCGAGGGCGCCACGTCGCTCCTGCCTGCCGCCACGGTGGCCGCCCTGGCCGAGGGACCGCACCAGGTCTGCGTGCGCGCAGCGGACAACGCGGGTCACACGAGCGCGGGCACCTCCTGCGCCACCCTCGTGATGGACGCCGCCGCCCCCACCGCGACGACGCCGCGCGTCACGCCCAGCCTGGTCAGCAGCACGGCCGCCCCGGTCGTGATCGCGGGCAAGGTCACCGATGCCGGGGGTGTCGCCTCCGCGGTATACCGCGTGAACGGTGGGCAGTGGACTGCGCTCTCCGCCCTGGACGGCGCCTGGGGCGGGGCCACCGAGTCCGTCTTCGGCTCCCTCTCGGCCGCCGCCGTTGCAGCGCTCGGCGACGGCGCCCACCAGGTCTGCGTCCGCGGCCTGGACCTCTCGGGCCACGAGGGCGATGGCACGGCGTGCGTCACCCTCACCATCGATCTCGCCGCGCCCGGCGTGGCCTCGTTCACCTCGACGTCCGCGACGCCCACCGGTGCCGCCACCATCGAGTACACGCTGGTCTTCACGGAGCCCGTGACCGGCCTCGAGGCCGGCGATCTCACCAACGCGGGCACGGCCACGGAGTGCACTCTTACCCCGAGCGCCGCCTCCGGGGCCACGGTCACCGTCTCTGTCTCGTGTTCAGGTGGCGGCACGGTGACCCCCGTGCTCGCCGCCGGGGCGGTCGCGGACGGCAACAGTCACGCCGGGCCTGCGGCGGACGCCACGGCCGCCTCCACGATCGTCTTCGATCCTGCCGCACCTTCGTTTGGCACCGCGCTCACGGTGGCGCCGAAGGCGGGCGCGGTCCTGCCCACGGCCTCGGGCACCTCCGGCATCCCGGTCGTGCTGGGCTGGGCGGCCACCGACGACTCGGGGGCCATCGACCACTACGTTCTCGAGACCTCCGTCAACGGCGGCTCCACGTGGACCACGGTGGCGCTGGCGTCCGCGACGGCCCTCTCCGCAACGGTGAACGCCCCGTCCACCGGGGCATGGCAGGCGCGCGTGACGGCGTACGACGCGGTGGGCAACCACAGCACCTCAGCGGTGACCCTCGCCGCACCGCGCCTCGTCCAGCAGGCCGGCGCGGGTGTGACCACCACCGGGACCTGGACGGCGGTCACCGGCGCAACGCTCTCCGCGGGCTCCGCCAAGTGGGCCAAGGCCGCCGGTGCCTCCGCCACGTACAGCTTCACGGGGCCTGCCGTCATCGGCATCGTGGCCACCAGGTCCGCCGCATCGGGCTCCTTCAAGGTGCTCGTTGACGGCGTGCTCAAGGCCACGGTCAGCCTCACCGCCGCCACGACCAAGACCAGGGTCATCGCCTGGCAGGGGAGCGTGGTGGGGGCGGGCGCCCACACCGTCAAGCTCGTGTTGGTTGGCACCGCGGGCCATCCCCGCGTGGACCTGGACGCGTTCGCCGTCCTGCGGTAGGGCGTGCCGGGAGGCTGGGAGTATGCGCGTATGCGGCGCATAACGATCAGCCTCCCGGATGACCTCGTGGTCGCGCTCGAGCGTGAGACGCGGCTCCGCCATTCGTCCGTCTCGGCGATCGCGCGCGAGGCCATCGAGCAGCGCCTCGGCCTCCCCGCCGGGGTGCCGCGGGACCTTGCGTTCGTGGGGATCATCGATGGGGAGGGCGGTCCCTCCAACATCGCGGAGCACCTGGACGAGTACCTCGCCACCACGTGGGGCACGGACGACGGAGAGACCCCGGGCAATGCGTAGGGTTGCCATCGTGGACGCAGGCCCCCTGGTGGCCGCGCTGGACCGGCGCGAGATCCACCACGCCGCCTGCGTGGAGGTCCTGCGGCGCCCGGACCTGGACCTCGTGATCCCGGCCCTCGTGGTGGCGGAGGTCGCGCACTTCGCGGATGCCCGGCACGGTCCGGTCGCGGAGGCGGCGTTCGTCCGTGGGCTGGCGGGCCTCCACGTGGTGGCACCGGACCCTGACGACTGGATGCAGATCGCAGACCTGGTGGCCCGGTACGCGGACCTGCGGCTGGGCGCCACGGACGCGTCGATCGCCGTGCTGGCGGACCGGCTGGGTGCGGATCTCGTGATCACCCTGGACCGGCGCCACTTCGAGGCAATCCGGACGCCGCCCGGCCGAAGCCTCGCCTTGCTGCCCGATCCGGCCCAGGGCCGGCGAACGAACGAGGATCTCGCCGCGTACGCCTACGTCGGATCTGCGAGATCAACAATTGATCGGTTTGTCAAGCCCCTTGACACGGGGTACCCTCGGCCGCGGATGGCGTGTCAAGCCCCTTGACAAGCTCGGGCAGACCGGGCGCGTGTCAAGTCCTGGCCGCCCCGTCACACCGCCGGTTCGCTGACCTCGCGGGCGCCCGCGCCCGGAGGGAGAACGAGGAGCAGCCGTTGGCCGTCGGCGCCGTCGCCGAGATCAAGAGTCGCCTTGCCGTGGCCGACGTGGTCGGTGAGACCGTCACGCTCCGCAAGGCCGGGACCACGCTCAAGGGCCTCTGCCCGTTCCACGGGGAGAAGACGCCGTCCTTCGTGGTGACCCCCAACCGCGAGACGTGGCACTGCTTCGGCTGCGGCAAGCACGGCGACATCTTC
>CAIYZX010000064.1 GCA_903930745.1 uncultured Chloroflexota bacterium
CAGGAAGTAGACGGAGCGGAAGAACCGCCATCCCACCACGTGCTCGTTCAGCAGGTAGGCCACGAGCAGCGGGATGACGATGGCCACGGGGACCGAGGCGAGCAGCAGCAGGTTGTTGCCCAGGACGGTCCAGAACGTGGGGTTGGAGAAGAGCCGGACGTAGTTGTCCAGGCCGATGAACTCGCTGGTGATCCCATCCCAGGAGGTGAGGCTGAACCAGCCGGCCTGGGCGAGCGGGAGGCCCAGGAACGCCAGCTCCAGCACGATCACCGGCAGGGCGAACAGGATGCCGGCGCGGTGCTGCGCGGTGCGCAGGGAGCCGGCCGGGGCGCTGGGCTTGGCTGCTGTCATCTGCCTGCTGTCATCTGCCTGGGGATCGGCGGGGCAAGAGGGCTGCGCCCGGCGGCGGGGATGCCGCGCGCCGGGCGCAGGGCGGCAGGCCCGGGTGGGCCCCCGAGCCTACTTGTACTCGGTACCGCGGCGCTCCGCCGGGAGCGCGTTGAGCGCGTCGGCGATCGCCTTGGCGGCCTCGGCCGGGGTCTTGGTCCCGGCGAGGATCGCGTTCAGCATCGGGGTCGCCACTTCGACGACCTCGGGCTGCATGACGTTGTCGATCATCGGATAGCGCGTGGCGCCATCCTTGGCGAACTTGAGCATCTCGATGGCGAGCTTGTTGGACGGATCCGTGCCCGCGACGGTGGGGATGAGGCCGCCGTCCGCGATGAGCTTCTGCGCCTCGGCGGTGGCCATCCAGCCCAGGAATGCGGCCGCCGCATCCTTGTGCGTGGAGTACGAGGTGACGCCGAAGCCGTTGCCGGGGAACTCCACCACGCCGCTGATCGCGTTGTCGGAGAACGGGGGCTGGAAGACGCCCACGTTGTCGCCCATCTTCTCGGCGAACTCGGCGAAGAGCCAGGAGCCTTCGAGGGTCATGGCAGCCTCACCGGCCTCGAACTGTGCGACGGACTCCGTGTTGGTCAGGACGTCCTCGTTGGTGCAGCCCCGCTCGTGGAGGTTGGCCCACTTGGTGAGCTGGTCAACGATCTTCGGGTCCGTCCAGGCCATCTCGCCGGAGTAGAGCTTCTTCCAGTCCGTGGGGCTCATGAACATCATGAGGTAGCTCAGGTCGTAGTACGGGTAGAAGCCGGCGTTGAGCGCCTGGCCGCCGGTGCCGTACGCGAGACCCTCGATGCCCGCGGCCGTGAACTTGTCGCACGCGGCGTAGAGCTCGTCCCAGTTGGTGGGGACCTTGTCCACGCCGGCCTTCGCGAACAGCTCCTTGTTGTAGAAGCCGTTGTAGTGCTGGATGTCCAGGGGCACGCAGATGGCGCCCTTGTCCACGGACAGGTCCTTGGAGCACCAGTCGATGCCGGTGAACTTCTTGAGCTCGTCCACCTTGACGTAGCTGTTGAGCGGCTCCAGGTAGTCCTGGTTCTGGAGCGCGAAGAGGCCGGTCCACATGGTCATGAGGTCCGGGCCGGACTTGGCCACCGCGGCGGCCTTGAGGAGCGCGAAGTAGTTGTCACCGGGCTGGGCGACCAGCTCGAACGTCACGTTCGGGTGCGCCTTGGTGTAGGCGTCCGTGAGGGCCTTGGTCACCGTGGCGTTCGCCTCGGTGCCGTAGTTGTGCCAGAGGGTCAGCTTGACCGCCTCGTTCGATCCCCCGGACGAGCCGCACGCGGACCCCACGATGAGCAGGGTCGCTGCCAGCGAGAGCAGCCGTCGGTTCAACGCCGTTACTCCTTTCCTCCGATCGCCCGCGCCGCCCCATCCGGCGCGGCCCCAGCGGGTGCGGTCCCAGCCCGCACCCTCCAGGGGGTGGGCATGGTCCCGGGCGGACAGGTGCCGCCGGGTGACCGACTGCCAGTGATGCTACGCGCCTCCGGTGCGCTCCGCAATATGGTTGCGCGGTTTGAGCATCCGTAAAGTGCAGACTTATGCACGTTTGATGCTGGAATTGTTTCGATTGTGCTTGACATCGCGCGCAATCGCCATAGGATGTGTGCACTTCGAACCAGAGCAACAAGTCCCGTGACCCGGCGCGTCCCGCGAGGCCCGGGCCATGCGCAGGAGGCAAGCCACGGTGTTGACGGGCAGCGAGATCCGGCTGGCGCGGCTGTTCGACGGCGGGTCGAACGCGATCATCGCGGCCATCGACCACGGCCTCTACAACGGGCCCCGCCCGGGCTTCGAGGACCTCTCCAGGGTCGTGGGCCGGCTCACCGCGGCGGACGCGATCCTCCTGGCGCCCGGCCAGGCGCGCCACCTCGCGGGCGCGTTCAGCCACCGCGGCGCCCCGGCGATGATCATCCGCCTCAACTGGGGCACCCAGTACGCCACCCAGTGGGGCTACGGCGAGAGCCGCTCCATCCCCATGATCTCCGCCGCGGACGCCATCGCGCTGGGCGCGGACATCGTGCTCGTGGGCATGTCCATCAAGACGGGCTCGGAGGCCGTGGACGCCGAGAACATGGAGATGGTCGCCCGCTGCGTCGCCGAGGCGCGCCACGCCGGCGTCCCCATCGTTGGCGAGGTCTACCCGGCGGGGCACGAGGACATCTCGCCCGAGGAGCGCCAGGAGGTCATCTCGATCGGCTGCCGGATGGTGGCGGAGGTGGGCGTGGACCTCGTCAAGACCTTCCACACCGGCGACGCGTTCGCGGACGTCTGCGCCTCCACGCCCGTCCCGGTGCTGGGCCTGGGCGCCAAGAAGCTCCCGGCCGAGACCGATGCGCTGGAGCTGGCGGAGCACATCATCCGGACCGGCTCGCGCGGCGTGGTCTTCGGGCGGAACCTGGTCCAGGCGCCGTCCGGTGAGCGCTTCCTCGAGGCGCTCAAGGACATCGTGAAGCGGGGCGCCACGGCCGCCGAGGCCGCTGCCGCCCACGGCATCGCCTAGGTCCCGTCCCCCTTCATCGCCCTCCATGTGCGGCGCGGGCCTGTCACCGGGTCCGCGACGCGGCACCATCAGCAGATGACCCTCCTCATCGGCCTCGACATCGGGACCACCGCCGTGAAGGCGGGGGTGTTCGATGCCGCGGGCCGGCAGCTTGCCGCGGTCGGGTGCGAGTACGCCCTCCTCCATCCCGCACCCGACCGCGCCGAGCTGGATCCCCGCACCTACTGGACGGCCGCCGTCACCGCCGTCCGGGGTGCGCTCGCCGCGTGTGGCGCCGGCGCGGGTGCCCGCGTTGCCGCCCTCGCCGTCTCCTCCCAGGGCGAGACCGTGATCCCGGTTGACGCCCGCGGTGGGCCCGTGGGCCCGGCCTTGGTCTGGCTGGACAACCGCGCCGTGGACGAGGCGCGCGAGCTGGGCTCCCGCTTCGATCCCTCCACGGTCTACGCCGTCACCGGCGTGCCGGACATGAACCCCACGTGGAGCGCCTGCAAGATCGCCTGGTGGCGGCGGCACGAGCCGTCCGTCTTCGCCGCGGCCGCGCGCTTCCTCTGGGTCTCGGACTTCGTGCTGCACCGCCTCACCGGGCGCTTCGTCACCGATGGCGGCGTGGCCTGCACGTCGCTGCTGGTGGACATCCGGCCCGGCGGCTCCGGCGCCTGGTGGGCGCCCATGCTGGACGCGGTGGGCATCGATGCCTCGCGGCTGCCGGACCTGGCGCGTCCCGGCGACGTGGTTGGTGGCCTCTCCGCCGATGCCGCCGAGGCGCTGGGCCTCCCCGTGGGCGTCCCCGTGGTGGCGGGCGGCATGGACCAGGGTGCGGGTGCCGTGGGCGTGGGCAACTTCGGCGCCGGCGCGGACGTGATCTCCGAGAGCACCGGCGGCGCGCTCACGATCCAGGCGTCCGTCCTGCGCGCCGATGGGGACCCCACGCGCCAGACGCCGGTCTACATCCACAGCGCGCCCGGCGCGTACCTCTACTGCCCGGTCTGCAACACGGGCGGCATGGCGTTCACCTGGTTCCGCGACCAGTTCGGGGCGGACGAGGTGGCCCGCGCCGCCGCCTCCGCCGCCGCCGGGACCGGTGGACCGTCCGCGTACGACCTGCTCACCGCCCTCGCCGCAACCGCGCCCGCGGGCAGCGACGGCGTGATCCTGCTGCCCCATCTCGCGGGCGCCTTCAGCCCGGAGTACGTGGCGGAGGCCCGCGGCGTCCTGTACGGGCTCACGCTCCACCACACGCGGGCCCACGTGGCGCGGGCCGTGCTGGAGTCCGTGGCGTTCATGCTCCGCCGGAACCTGGAGCTGGTGGCATCGGCGGGCGCACGCGGCACGGAGATCCGCTCCCACGGCGGCGGCGCCCGGTCCGCGTTCTGGAACCAGGTGAAGGCGGACGTCTGCGGCCTGCCCGTGGTCACGATGGACGGCGAGGACGCCGCGGTCCGCGGGGACGCGATGCTCGCGGGCGTGGCCACCGGCATCCACCCGGATCTCGCCTCGGCCGCCGCGGCGATGATCGCCCCCGGCCGCCGCTTCGAGCCCAACCCGGCGAACCGTGCCGTCTACGACGACGCGTACGCCACCTACGTCAGCCTGTTCGACGCGCTCCGCCCGGTCTTCGAGCGGGGCGTCCGCCAACCCGTCCGGCACTTCGACCAACACCCCGTCAAGCACCATGAGGAGGGCCACCCGTGACCACCAAGGCCAAGATCGGCGTCTGCGTGATGGCGCTGCTCGAGGACGACTACAACAAGACCGGCCACATGCGCGAGGCGGCCACCGCCGCGGCCCAGGAGATCGCGGACACGTTCGCCCAGTGGGGCGAGGTGGTCCACGCGGGCCTCGTGGAGGAGGAATGGCAGGCGGCCGCCGCGGCCCGGATGTTCAACGCCGCGGACGTGGACCTCATCGTCATGATGGAGCTGGCCTACACCAAGGGCCTGGTCCCGGCGCGCGTGATCATCGACACGGCGGCGCCCATCCTCGTCTGGAACGCGCAGAAGATCCGCCGGCTGGACGAGAAGGACGGCTTCGACGTCGTGATGCTCAACTCCGGCATGGCCGGGATGCCGGAGCTCACCGCGGTCCTGCTGCGGACCGGCCGTGACTACGCGCTGGTCACCTCGCTGTTCGATGACCCGAAGGGCCGCCAGAAGGTCAAGGAGGTCGTCCAGGCCGCCGCCGTCCGCCGCCGCCTCCGCGAGACGCGCGTGGCGCTCGTCGGCCACAACTTCGAGGGCATGACGGACCTGATGTTCGACGGGCTCTCGATGCGCGAGACCCTGGGCCCGGTCTTCTGGCCGCTGGAGCCGGAGAAGGTGGCGGTGCGCGTGGGCGAGCTGCCGCAGTCACTGGTGGACTCGGTGATGGCCGAGGAGCGCGCCAAGTACACCGTGGACATGGACCCGGCGCTCTTCGAGAAGTCCGTCCGCCTGGCCATCGCGCTGGAGCAGGTGGTCAAGGAGCACAAGTTTGACGCGTTCTGCGCCTTCGACCAGGTCTGGCTGACGGACCCGCGGGTGGGCGTGATCCCCTCGTACGGGACGGGGCGGCTGTGCGAGATCGGCATCCCGGCGGCGCCCGAGGGTGACGTGAACACCGCGGTGGCGCAGGTGATCCTGCACGAGCTGGCGGGGCAGGCGACCACGCTTGAGAACTACGTGATCGACTACGACCAGGACGCGGTCATGTTCAGCCACGACGGCCACGGCAACCCGGCGATGGGCACGCCCGGCGCGGTCAAGGTGAAGCACTCCATCTACTACCACGGCGTCCACGGCTTCGGTGCGGGCTTCGAGTTCGCGTACAAGCCCGGGCCCATCACGAACCTCGCGGTGGTCACCACGGGCCTCAACCAGTGGCGCTTCGTGATCTCCGAGGGCGAGCTGCTGCCGTTCCCGCCGCGCGAGATCAGCGCCCCGCAGACGCTCTTCAGGCACGACACGCTGCCCATCGCCGAGTGGTGCGACGGGTGGCTGCGCGCCGGCGCCACGCACCACCAGGGTGCCGCGTTCGGCCGGTGGACCCCGCAGCTGCTGCACCTCGCGCAGATGCTGGGGATCGAGGCGGTCGTCGTCTAGGCCCTCGGCCGTCGTCGTTCGCCGCCTTCGCCGCTCTTCGCCGCCGTTCGGGAGCCAGCCGATGGGGATCCTGCGTCCGGTCCGCGCGCCGGTCTTCGAGATCGGGCCCAAGGGGTATCTCTGGGGTCCGGCCGCGCTCGCGCTCGCCACGGCGACCGATGCCGTGGCCACCCGGCTGGACGTGGACGTGATCTACGACCCGCAGGTGGCGGACCTCGCCGCGTGCGCCGCCGCCACGTCGCGGATCCACGTCTGGGCGCAGCACGTTGACCCGCTGCCGCCCGGGCGCGGGCACGGCTCCATCCTGGCCGAGGCGGTCCGCGCCGCCGGGGCCACGGGCGTGCTGCTGAACCACGTGGAGCGGCGGCTGTCTCCCGCGGATCTTGCGGCGTCCGTGGCGCGCGCCCACGAGGCGGGCCTGCAGACGCTGGTCTTCGCGGACACGCCCGAGGAGGCGGGCCGGTACGCGCGCGA
>CAIYZX010000065.1 GCA_903930745.1 uncultured Chloroflexota bacterium
CCGGGTTGGGGGACAGGTAGCCGGTGGTGTCCAGGGCGGCAGGCCCGAAGTAGAGCGCGAGGTCCGCCTCCGCCACGCGGTCCGCGACGAGCTGCAGCGCGCCGTCGTCCCGGAGGAGCCTCTCCACCTCCGGGTTGAGGACGGTCCTGCCGTTGTTCACGATCAGGACGGCCCGCGTCCCCACGCGATCCCCGATGAGACGGTCCAGCACCGCCACCGCGGCCTGGGCGCGGCGCTCCAGGCTCTGCGTCTCCTGGGCACGGAAGTAGTCGTCCAGGCGCACCACGATCACCGGGGCGACGAGGCTCAGCGTGAGCGCCACCACGGCGACGAACGCGAACGCCAGGCGGGTCTGGAACGACTGCGGGACCGCCGCCCGCACCGCGGGGCGCGTCGCCGGGCGCGCAGTCGGGCGCGGTTCCGGGCGGCCGGCGCCCATCGTCAGCGCTCGGCGAACTGGTAGCCGGCGCCCCGGACCGTGAGGACGAAGCGCGGCTCGGACGGGTCGTCCTCGATCTTGTCGCGCAGGTGGCTGACGTGGACGTTGATCGTCTTCTCGTCCTGGTCCAGCGCCTCGTAGTCGCGCAGGAGCTCCAGCAGCTCGCGCCGCGTGAAGACGCGACCGGGCTTGGACGCGAGGTGGCGCAGGATCTCGAACTCGGTGGCCGTGAGGCCCACGCGCCGGTTGCCGCGCTGGACGCGCCGGCGCTCCAGGTCGATCACGAGGTCGCCGTGCCGGATGACGCGCCCGCCGGCGGCATTGGAGAGGTCGCCGTACGCCCGGCGCAGGAGCGCGCGGATGCGGCTCATCAGCTCGCGCAGCGAGAAGGGCTTGGTCAGGTAGTCGTCCGCGCCAAGCTCAAGCCCCACCACCTTGTCGAACTCGTCGCCGCGGGCCGTGAGGAAGAGGACTGGCGACTTGGAGCCTCCGGCGCGGAGACGGCGCAGGACCTCGAAGCCGTCGATGCCGGGGAGCCGCACGTCCAGGACGATGAGGTCCGGCGCCTGGCTGGTGGCGAACTCCAGCCCCTCCTCGCCGGAACGCGCGACGGTCACCCCGTACCCCTCCTGCTGGAGGGCGTACTGGATTCCTCGCGCGACGGCGAACTCGTCTTCGACGATCAGGATGGTGGCACTCACGGCCCCGCGATCCTACACCGGGGCGCGGCCCCGCACCGTCAGGGCCGCGGTGACCTTCGGCCGAAGGCGTACGCGATGGGGAGCTCCAGGTGCAGGGCGCCTGCGTCCAGGGCCTGGAGCCTGGCCAGGAGATCGCGCTCCAGGTCCACGGCCTGCTGCGCCGCCAGGGACGCCCAGAGGTCCTCGTCGTCAAAGCTGCGCATGAAGCCCGTGTAGGTCTGCGGCGTGAACCGGTGGCGCAGCGTGTCGTCCTCCGCGGTGGTCCTCGCGAACCCGGCGCGGCGGAGGCGGGCGGCGGCTCTCGAGGCATCGAGCGGGTCGTCGCGGTCGTCGCGGTCGTCGCGGGCATCGTCATCGGGCACGGTGGCCCCGCCATCGGTCGCGTCGCCTTCGGCATCGCCATCGGTCGCGTCGCCTTCGGCCGGTCCGTCACCCAGCCCGTGGGCGTCCAGGACGGCCTCGTACGCCTCGTCCGCGCCAAGGCCGGGGGCGCCCGCCACCCAGACCAGCGTGGCGAGCAGGCCGCCCGGGCGGAGGACGCGCCGCAGCTCGCGGAGGGCCCTGTGGCGGTTGGGCACCAGCTGGAGGACGAAGGCGGACGTCACCACGTCAAACGAGGCGTCCGGGAACGGCAGGTGGTCCAGGGAGGCCTGGACGAGCGTGCAGCGGTCCGCGATCCCGGTGCCGGCGGCAAGCAGGTTCCGCCGCGCGATCGCCAGCATCCCCGCGGAGAGGTCCACGCCCGTGAGCCGCGCGTCCGGGCGGCCGTCCGCGAGGGCGGCGAGCAGGAGCCCCGTGCCGCAGCCGGCGTCCAGGACCCGGAGCGGCGTCTCGGCATCGGCATCGACCCCGGCGGGTCTCGCGGCCCCGGGCTCGGCATCGGCACCGGCCGCGGCTCGTCGGGCGCCATCGGCCGCCAGCGCATCGTCAACCCGGCGGACCAGCCCAAGCGTCGCCGGCATGTGGATCGGCGCCCACCACGTGGCGTACCCCTCCGCGATCCGGTCGTAGCGCGCTTCCTGGTCTGTCATCCGTTCCCCGTGGCGGGCGGCCCGCCGTCCGGCGAGTGGTCCCGGGGTCATGGTGCCATGCCGCCGTGCCGCGTTCGTGCCCTTCGGCCCGGTAGTGGCTGCCCTCGGACGGATGGCGCCCGACGAGCAACTGGTGGATGCTCCGGACATACAACGTCGGGCCGTCCGCGCACGGCGGCCGCCGCGGCGGCAGGGCCCGAGAGGAGCGCAGGGATGAACAGGATCCTGCTCGCGTACGACGGCGGTGAGCCCGCCCGGCGAGCGCTCGATCTCACGGTTGAGCTGGCCCAGAAGTTCGGCGCCAGCGTCGGCGTCATCAGCGTGGTCCCCGTCCACCCCGGCCGTGTGCCGGTGGATCCGTGGGATGACCGCGGCGTCCATGCCGAGGAGCTCGTGGAGGCCCGGCGCCTCCTGCGCGATCACGGCATCGAGGCGGAGCTGATGGAGCCCGGTGGCGACGTGGCCAAGACCATCGAGCGCGTGGCGGATGAGAAGGGCTACGACACGATCGTCATGGGCACCCGCGGCCTCGGTATGGTGTCTCGGGCGCTCCAGGGGAGCGTCTCGGAGCATGTCGCGGCCAACGCCCACGCCACGGTGATCGTCGCCCGCTGATGCCACACCCGCGTCCCACCGCCACCGCAGCGTCACCGTCAACCACGGCGACGGCCCTCGGGCCCGCGCCCAACCATCGCCGCACGACCGCACCTCCCCCCGGGGGCGGCAGCGCACACCATCCCCGGAGGGAGCCCCGTGTCCGTCACTCCGCCTGATCACCGCGACGCTCACGTCGCGCACGTGCCGCGCGGCCACGCCCATCGCCTCTCGCGCGCCATCCTGGATGTCCTGCGCTCAGGCTCCGGGCCGGCCCCCGTGACCCTGCGCGGCATGGCGCTCCTGGCGGACCCCATTCTCAACAAGGGCGCCGCCTTCACCGACGAGGAGCGCGACGACCTGGGCATCCGCGGCCTGCTCCCGCCGCGCGTGGTGGGCATGGACCAGCAGGTGGCGCTGGAGCTGGAGCACGTCCGGCGCAAGGCGGACGACCTGGAGCGGTACATCGGCCTCGCAGCGCTCCAGGACCGCAACGAGACGCTCTTCCACAAGGTCCTGCTGGACAACCTCGAGGAGCTGCTGCCGGTGGTCTACACGCCGACCGTGGGTCGCGCGTGCCAGGAGTTCAGCCACCTGTGGCGCCGGCCCCGCGGCGTCTGGATCACCCCGGACGACGTGGACCGGATCCCGGAGATCCTCCGCAACGCGGCGCGTGACGAGATCCGCCTGATCGTGGTCACGGACAACGAGCGGATCCTGGGCCTGGGCGACCAGGGCGCGGGCGGCATGCCCATCCCGATCGGCAAGCTGGCGATCTACTCCACCGCGGCCGGCGTGCATCCCGGCATGACGCTGCCCGTCTCGCTGGACGTGGGCACGGACCGGGCGGAGCTGCTGGCGGACCCGCTCTACGTGGGCTGGCGCAATCCCCGCCTGCGCGGCGAGGCGTACGACGAGGTGGTGGAGGCCTTCGTGGCGGGCGTCCGCGAGGTCCACCCGCGCGCCGTCCTCCAGTGGGAGGACTTCAAGCAGCACAACGCGATCCGCCTGCTGGAGCGGTACCGCAACTGGATCTGCTCGTTCAACGACGACATCCAGGGGACCGCCGTCGTGGCGGTGGCGGGGATACTGGCGGCGCTCCGGGCGTCGGGGCGCTCGCTGGCGGAGGCACGGATCGTCCTTGCGGGGGCCGGTGCGGCGGGCACCGGCATCGCCCGGCTCCTGCGGGTGGCGATGACGGAGACCGGGATCCCGGAGGCCGATGCCCGGACGCGGATCGCGATGCTGGACTCGCACGGTCTCGTGGTCGCCGGACGGCCGGGCCTGGATGACGACAAGCGCGATGCCGCCCTGCCGCGGGACGAGGCGCTCTCGATGGGCCTGGACCCGGATGCGCGCCACGACCTGCTCGAGGTGGTGCAGAAGCTCCGGCCGGACGTGCTCCTGGGGACCACGGGCATCGGCGGGATGTTCAGCGAGGCGGTGATCCGGGCGATGGCCGTGTCGTGCGCCACGCCCATCGTGCTGCCGCTCTCCAACCCCACCGCGAACACGGAGGCGGTGCCTGCGGACATCCTGGCGTGGACCGGCGGACGGGCCATCGTGGCCACGGGCAGCCCCTTTGCGCCGGTGTCCGTTGGTGGCCGGACGCACAGGATCCCGCAGGCGAACAACGC
>CAIYZX010000066.1 GCA_903930745.1 uncultured Chloroflexota bacterium
CACCACCGCGTCCCCAAGCGCCCGCGCGGAGACCATCCAGGTCCCCGTGCCGTCCGCCACGGACGTGCACGAGACCGAGGCGCGGGGATTCGGGGTGAAGGCCATGGAGCCGCCGGACGGTGCGAGGGTCAGCCCCGCCGTCCCTGTTGCCTCCAGGTGCACGGGCGCCCGGTACGTGAGGCCCAGCAGCACGGACCCCGGCGCAGCCACCACGAGCGCGACGAGCAGCCCCGCCGTCACCTGCTGGACCGCCATCCCAACGCCCGCCGCCCGGCTCCACAGCCGCAGCGCGGTGCCGATCAGCGCCCCAGCCACCAGGATCCCGCCGACCAGCATCAGCAGCACGACAGCGCCCAGCTGCGCCATCCCACCAAGGCTTGCCGAGTACGCCGCCTGCCACCCAAGCCACGCACCGGGCACGGCACCGATGGCCACGGGCCACCAGCGGCGAAGGACGCGCGCGACGCCGATCCTGGTCATGCCGGCACTCCACTGACGTCGGTCCCGGGGCGGGTGGACTGGCCTGCTCCGGCGAGCCCGCGCCCCGGCCCTCAGCGTATCGACGCCCGGGGTCCCGCGCTGTGACAGCCCGGCAGCTCGGTGATCACGCGCACGCCGTGGAGTACCATCCGAACCCGTCCCTCGCCACGCGGACCCGTTGTCACGTGCGTGACCACAGTGGTCTGCGCGTGGTCGCACCGCACCGGAGACCGGCAACCGTGCCCGCTTTGGACATCGCTCGGCGCCTCATCCTGGACAGGCTTGGCCCGCTTCCGGCCGAGGACGTGTCGCTAATGGATGCCAACGGCCGCGTGCTCGCCGAGGACGTCAGGGCGCCGTTCGACATGCCGCGCTGGGACAACTCCGCGATGGACGGGTTCGCGCTGCGGGCGGCCGATACCGGCCCCGGCGCGCTCCTCCCGATCGCGCGAACGATCGCCGCGGGCGACCTCGCAGGTTCCGGCCTGGCTGTCGGCCACGCAATCCGCATCCTCACCGGGGCGCCCATGCCGCCCGGCGCGGACACCGTGGTGCCGTTCGAGGAGGTGGTGGAGGCGGACGGCGCCATCCGCCTGGCAGGGACCGCGGAGCCCGGCAACCACGTCCGCTCCAGGGGCGGTGACCTGCGCGAGGGGGCCATCGGGCTGCCCGCGGGGCGCCTGGTGGGACCGCCGGAGATTGCCGTCCTGGCCTCGTTCGGCCGGACCACCGCTGCCGTGCACCGCCGCCCGCGCGTCGCCATCCTGTCAACCGGCAATGAGCTCCTGGCGCCCGGCACGCCCCTGACGCCCAGCGCCATCTACGACAGCAACGGGCCCATGCTCGCGGCGGCCACCGCCCGGGCCGGCGGCATCCCCGTTGCCCTCGGCGCCGCGGCAGACGATCACGAGATGCTCCGGACCCTCCTCGTCGAGGGGCTCCGGGCGGACATCCTCATCACGTCCGCGGGCGTCTCCACCGGCGAGCGCGACCTCGTGCGGGAGACCCTCGCGGAGCTGGGCGCCGAGGAGGTCTTCTACCAGGTGGCGATCCAGCCGGGCCGGCCGTTCGCCTGTGCCTTCGCGGGCGCCACGTGCGTCCTGTCGCTTCCCGGCAACCCGGTGGCGGCGATGCTCACCTTCGAGGTCCTGGTCCGCCCGGCGATCCGGCGCCTCGTGGGCGTGACGCCCGCCGAGGTGGCACCCGCCCGCGCGCGTCTCGCCGAGCCGGTCCAGCCCAGGCCTGATCGCGTGACGCTCCAGCGGGTCACGATCCAGCGCGACGCGGACGGCCTCGTGGCCACCAGCTCCGGCCGCCAGGCCACGGGGTTCCTCACCACGCTCGCCAACGCGAGCGCCGTCGCGTTCATCCCGTCCGGCCCCAGCCGTCTGCCGGCGGGCACCATCGTGGACATCGCGTTCCTGCGCCACGAGGACGCCATGGGCGAGGGACAGTGACGGTTCCGCGCGGGTGCACACCGCGAGCCTGATCGCAATTGCGATGCCGGATTCGAGCCCGCCATCGCTATGCTGCACACAACGTCCGACAGCCAACCAACGCACCATCGCGAGAGGTGGACACCATGGCGAACGAGGTCACCGGCCGGATCCTGCACGTGGATCTCACCGCGGGAACCACCCAGATCGAGACCCCGCCCGAGTCCTTCTTCCGGACCTACCTTGGCGGCTCCGCGATGGGCGTCTACTACATCCTCCGCGACACGCCCAAGGGCGTGGGCGGGCTTGACCCGGCCAACCTCCTGACGTTCATGTGCAGTCCGCTGACGGGCGCCCCCATCGCCGGACAGAGCCGCGTGACCATCAGCGCCCGCTCGCCCCTCGTTGACGGCATCGGCGACAGCCAGGGCGGCGGCTTCTGGCCGGCGGAGCTCAAGTTCGCGGGCTTCACGGGCATCACCATCCGGGGCCGCGCAGCGGAGCCGGTCTACCTCTGGATCCAGGACGGCGAGGTGGAGATCCGCCCGGCGAGCCACCTCTGGGGCAAGTCCACGTCGGAGACCACGGACGCCCTCAAGGAGGAGTTGGCCGACCCCAAGGTTGAGGTCATGGCCATCGGCCCGTCCGGTGAGCGCCTGTCCAGCCTTGCGTCCGTCATGAGCATGGCCAACCGCGCCAACGGCCGCACGGGCATGGGCGCCGTGATGGGATCCAAGAACCTCAAGGCCGTCGTGGTGCGCGGCCACACCCGCAAGGTGCCGATCGTGGACGCGGCCGTGGTGGGCCGGCTCGCGAAATGGGGCTCCAAGGAGATCCCGAACAACGGCGACGTCGCGGGCCTCCAGCAGCACGGCACCCAGAGCGTGCTCGAGTCGCAGCACGCCGCCGGCGGCCTCCCCACGTTCAACTACAACGCCGGCCAGTTCGCGGGCTACGAGGCCATCTCCGGCGAGACGATGACCGCCACGATCCTCACGGCGCGCGAGACCTGCTACTCCTGCGCCGTCCGCTGCAAGCGCGCGGTGGAGGCGGAGTTCGAAGGCCGACACGTGGATCCGCGCCACGGTGGCCCGGAGTACGAGACCGCGTCCGTGTTCGGCTCCTACTGCGGCGTTGACGACCTCGCGGCCGTCGCGCTGGCCAACCAGGTCTGCAACGAGGCCGGGCTGGACACCATCGGTGCCGGCGCGACCATCGCCTGGGCCATGGAGTGCTTCGAGAGCGGCGCCCTGACGGAGGCCGAGATCGGGTTCCCGGCACCCTTCGGGAACGCATCGGCCATGATCCGGCTGCTCGACATGATCGTGAGCCGCCAGGGCATCGGCGACGTGCTGGCCCACGGCTCCCGCAAGGCCGCAGACCTGCTGGGCAAGGGCCACGATCACCTCATCACGGTCAAGGGCGCCGAGGCGCCTGCCCACATGCCGCAGGCCAAGCGCTCCCTGGGCGTGATCTACGCGGTCAACCCGTTCGGCGCCGACCACCAGTCCTCCGAGCACGATCCGATGATCGAGGAGGGCGCCGCGGACCTGTACATGGAGCGGATGGCGCTCCTGGGCTTCTCGGAGCGGCTGCCCTACGACTCCTTCGGGCCGGACAAGGTCCGCTACGCCATCGTGACGCAGCGGTTCTACAGCTTCCTGGACTCGGCGGACCTCTGCCAGTTCGTCTGGGGTCCCACGTGGTCCCTGCTGGGCCCGCAGGAGGCCGTGGACTTCGTGAAGGGCGTCACCGGCTGGGAGGACTTCGACCTGGACGAGCTCCAGGAGATCGGCGAGCGGCGCATCAACATGCTGCGTGCCTTCAACGCCCGCGAGGGTATTGACCGCAGCGCCGACAGGCTGCCCGCGAAGTTCTTCCTGCCGCTGCAGGGGACCGGGCCCACGAAGGGCGTGGCGCTTGACCCGGTGGCCATCGAGGGCGCGCTGGACGAGTACTACCGCCTCGCGGGCTGGGATGTCGCCAGCGGCAACCCCACCCCCGAGACGCTGGAGCGCCTGGGGCTCGCCTGGGTCTCCTAGAGCTCGCCTGGGCCTCCTGGGGGTCCAGCCGCCCCGTATCATGCCGCCATGCCGGCACTACCGGCGAAGGCATGAAGGGAAGAGAATCATGGGACGGATGACCGGCGCGGTGCAGCGCGCCCTCCTGGCTGGCACGCTTGCGATCCTTGCAGCATGTTCGGGGGGTGCAGCGTCCCCCTCGCCCACGCCGGCACCCACGGCCCCTCCGGCCACCACCGCTCCGTCGGCCGCGGCGTCGATGGACCTCATCCTGGCCACCACCACGTCCACGCAGGACTCGGGCCTTCTCGACGTGCTCGTCCCGGCATTCGAGAAGGCCTCCGGCTACAAGGTCAAGACCGTTGCCGTGGGCAGCGGCGCGGCGCTCAAGCTGGGCTCTGAGGGCAACGCTGACGTCCTGCTCGTCCACTCGCCCGCCGCCGAGGTGGAGTTCATGGACGCGGGCAGCGGCGTTGACCGCGCGCTCGTCATGCACAACTCGTTCCTCATCGTTGGTCCGGACTCGGATCCCGCGGGCATCAAGGGGATGACCTCGGCCGCCGACGCGTTCCAGAAGATCGCGGACACGAAGTCCGTGTTCGTGAGCCGCGGTGACGGCTCCGGCACCGAGACCAAGGAGCTTGGCTACTGGAAGAAGCTGGGCATCACGCCGGATCCCGCGTGGTACGTCCAGTCCGGCCAGGGCATGGGCGCCACCCTCCAGGTGGCCTCCGAGAAGAGCGGCTACACGCTCACGGACATCGCGACGTGGGCGGCCACCAAGGACAGCCTCGCGCTCGTGTCGGTGGTGGAGGGCGATCCGTCGCTGCTCAACATCTACCACGTGATCGGCGTCAATCCGGCCACCTGGCCCAAGGTGAATGCGGCGGGCGCCAAGGCGTTCGAGGCGTTCCTGCTCTCGGCCGATGGCCAGGCGATGATCGGCGCGTTCGGCCAGGACACGTACGGCATGCAGCTGTTCGTGCCGGATGCCGGCAAGTCCGAGGAGAGCCTCACCCAGCCCTGAGGCGGCGGAGCGTGACCGCATGAGAACCGGGTTCCGCCTGCCGGACGGTCCGGCAGGCCAGGCAGACCCGGCATGCCCGGAGGTGGCGTGAGCAGCAACATCGTCGAGATCACGCTGCTCTCGCTCGCCGTCTCCGGTGCGGCCACGCTCATCAGCCTGTTGATCGGCCTGCCGATCGGGACCTGGCTGGCGCTGGCCAGGTTCCGATCGCGGGACGTGGTGATCAGCGTGGTCAACACCGGCATGGCCCTGCCCCCGGTGGTGGCCGGTCTCGCCGTGGCGATCCTGCTGTGGCGCAGCGGCATCCTCGGCGGGCTTGGACTCATGTACACGCCGGGCGCCATGGTGATCGCCGAAGTGGTGATCGCGGTGCCCGTGGTCATCGGGCTCAGCGCCGCGGGCCTGGGCCAGCTCGATCCGCGCCTGCGGCTCCAGCTCCTGGGCCTGGGCGCCTCGCGCCCGCAGCTCGTCTGGTGGCTCTGGCGCGAGGCCCGTCTCCCCCTGCTCACCGCGGTGATGGCCGCGTTCGGGAGCGTGATCTCCGAGGTGGGGGCGGCCATGATGGTGGGCGGCAACATCGCCCACGAGACACGGGTGCTCACCACGGCGATCGTCCTGGAGACGGGCCGCGGCGAGCTGGGCAACGCGGTGGTTCTCGGCCTGGTCCTCCTGGCCCTCGCGTTCATGGTCAACGGCGTCCTCACGTGGGCGCAGCAGCGCGGTGCCAGGCGATGACGGAGGCCATGGAGGCCCCGAGGGCCCTGGAGGTCCAGGACCTCGTGGTCACGCGCGGTGGCCGCCAGATCCTGGCGGTGGAGGATCTCCACGTCCGCGCGGGCGAGACGCTGGCGATCGTGGGACCCAACGGCGCCGGCAAGAGCACGCTCCTGCTGGTCCTCGCGGGTCTCCTCGCGCCGGACCGGGGGACCATCCGCTTCGAGGGTGAGACGGTCGTCCCAACCCGGGACCTCGCCTACCGGCGGCGCATCGGCCTGGTCCTGCCCGCGCCCCTGCTCCTCTCCACGTCCGTCTTCGGCAACGTCGCCGCCGGCCTGCAGTTCCGCGGCGTCTCCAAGGCGGAGACGCGGGATCGCGTGGACCACTGGCTGGACCGGCTGGGCATCCTGCACCTCCGCGACCGGCCGGGCTCCCAGCTCTCCAGCGGCGAGGCGCAGCGCACGAGCCTGGCGCGCTCGCTGGTCCTGGAGCCGGACCTGCTGTTCCTCGACGAGCCGTTCGTGGCGCTCGACAGCCGGACCCGCGCCGCGCTCCTCGATGACTTCGAGCGCATCGGCCACGAGATGTCCGCGTCGCGCGTGATCGTCACGCACCACCTCCACGAGGCGGTCCGGCTGGGCGACCGTCTCGCGATCCTGGTGGCCGGAGGGATCCGCCAGTGCGACGTGCCGGCGCGCGTCGCCGAGGCGCCGGTGGACGAGGAGGTGGCCGCGATCATGGCCGCCGAGGCGCGCGTCCGGGGCCGGATCGTGGCCTCAGCGGGCGGCCTGGTGGTGGTTGACACGGGATCCGGGCACGGGACGGACGACGACGACGAGGCGCTGGCATCCCGCCTGCTCGACGATGCCCGGGCTGCGGCGAAGGACGCCCCTACCGCCGGAACGTGAGGTGCGTGATCCCGCTCGGCGCGGTCTCGGTCTTCACCGTGTAGCCCTCGTCCAGCCCGCGGAGCCCCTCCCAGAGCTGGATCCCCTGGCCCAGCAGGA
>CAIYZX010000067.1 GCA_903930745.1 uncultured Chloroflexota bacterium
ATCGACTCGGACATCGCCGCCGGCCCCGCGGTCTCCGCGGAGGAGGCCCAGGCCGCCATCGAGGCCCGCCGCAAGGCCCGCGGCGAGGAGATCGTCAGCCGCCTCAACCCGCCGCAGGCGCAGGCCGTCACCACCACCGATGGCCCGCTCCTGATCCTCGCGGGTGCCGGCTCCGGCAAGACGCGCGTGGTGGCCCACCGCATCGCCTATCTCATCGGCGTGAAGGCCGTCCGCCCCCGCCAGATCCTCGCCGTCACGTTCACCAACCGCGCGGCGGGCGAGCTCCGGGAGCGGATCACGGCGCTCGTGGGCGATGTCGGCAAGGACGTGGAGGCGGGCACGTTCCACTCGCTGTGTGCCCGGGTCCTGCGGCGCGACGGCGACGCCATCGGCCTTGACCGGCGGTTCGTCATCTACGACACGGACGACCAGCAGCAGCTCATGAAGCTCATCCTGGCCGAGGAGGACCAGCCCGCCACCGGCGAGTTCCGCCCGGCCGCCGTGCTGGGTGCCATCAGCCGCGCGAAGAACGACATGCTGGACGCGGACTTCCTCGCGGAGCACGCCACCACCCACCACGAGCGGGTGATCGCGAAGCTGATGCGCCGCTACGGCGAGCGCCTGACGGAGGCGAATGCCCTCGACTTCGACGACATCCTCCTCGCCTCGGTCCGCCTCTTCGCGGAGGCCCCGGAGGTCCTTGCCCGGTACCAGGCGCGCTGGCGCTACCTCCACGTGGACGAGTACCAGGACACGAACCGCCCGCAGTATCTCTGGGTCAAGGCGCTCGCCGGCGGCCACCGGAACCTGTGCGTGGTGGGCGACGACGACCAGTCCATCTACGGCTGGCGCGGCGCCAACGTCCAGAACATCCTGGACTTCGAGCAGGACTACCCGGACGCGACGGTGGTCAAGCTGGAGCAGAACTACCGCTCCACCAAGGTGATCCTCGATGCCGCGCACGCCGTGGTCAGCCGCAACGAGCGCCGCACGGACAAGAGGCTCTGGACGGACAACCAGGGCGGCGTGCCCATCCAGCGCTTCGAGGCCTCCACCGAGGAGGAGGAGGCCGAGTGGATCGCGCGCCAGGTGGAGGGCCTGGTGGGCAGGACCGGCCGGGACGCCTGGCTGACGAGGCGCGCGGACGACGACGACACGTCCAGGCTGCGGCCGAAGGACATCGCGGTCATGTACCGGATGAACGCGCAGTCCCGCGCCATCGAGGAGTCGTTCAAGGGGTACGGCATCCGCTACCAGCTGGTGGGCGGCACGCGGTTCTACCAGCGGCGCGAGGTGAAGGATGCGCTGGCGTACCTGCGACTGCTCCGGTCGGACACGGACCTTGTCTCGTACGAACGGGTCGTCAACGTCCCGGCGCGTGGCATCGGGGACAAGAGCGTTGAAGCGCTGCGGCGCTGGGCCGATGCGCACGATGGCTCCTACTTCGCTGCGCTCTCGGCGGCCGGCAGGGGCGAGGTGGAGGGGATCGCCAGCGGGAAGACGCGGACGGCGATCGGGGAGTTCGGGGCGCTCGTGGAGCGGCTGCGCCGGCGCGTTGGCGTGCTGCGGCTCCCGGAGCTGCTGGACGAGGCGCTGGAGCAGTCCGGCTACCGGGCGATGCTCGCGGACGGGTCCGAAGAGGGCGAGGAGCGCTGGGCGAACCTCCTGGAGCTGCGCGAGGTGACGTCGCGGTATGACGACCTGGCGCCGGAGGACGCGCTGGACCGGCTCCTCGAGGAGACCGCGCTGGTCGCGGACCAGGACAGCTACGAGGGCGAGAAGGACGCGGTGACGCTGATCACGCTCCATGCGGCGAAGGGCCTGGAGTTCCCCGTGGTCTTCATCGCCGGCATGGAGGAAGGCGTCTTCCCGCACAACCGCGCACTGGACGACGAGCGGCAGCTCGAGGAGGAGCGGCGCCTGGCGTACGTGGGCATCACGCGGGCGAAGAAGCGGCTCTTCGTGTCGCACGCGTGGCGGCGGGCAACGTGGGGCGGGGGCGGGATGTCCATCCCGTCGCGGTTCCTCATGGAGATCCCGCCGGAGCTGATGTCCGGGCCCGCGCTGCGAGCAGGCGAGGCCGAGATTGACCTGGACCCGGATCTCGTGTTCCGCGAGCCCCGGTCCCGCTTTGGCGCGGGGATCCGCGCGGGCGGCGGGGCGTACCGGCAGGGGAGCGGTCGACCGGGTGCACCTGGCGCCGGGGAGACGTTCCGGCCCTCGCGTGATCTCGCGGCCCGGCGTGACGCGTTCGCCGCAGGGGCGCCGTCCGGCTCGCTGGGCTCGTTGGGCGGCGGGGTCCGGCGGGGGATCGAGGCGTGGGACGACCCGGTGGATGCGCCCGCGCGCGACGCCGATGATCCCGGCTCCTCGCGCGGCCCCGTTGCCCGGTCACCGATGGGTCCGCGCGAGCGTGGCGTGGTGCCGCCGCGCGCCGTGGTGCCGGGCCAGCTCCGCTACCGGGACGGCGACCGCATCCGGCACGCGCGCTGGGGCGAGGGGATCGTGATCAGCTCCAAGCTCACGCGTGACGACGAGGAGGTCCAGGTGGTGTTCAAGGACCCCACCGTGGGTCGCAAGACGCTCCTCGCCTCCATGGCCAACCTGGAGCTGCTGGCCTAACCCGCCTGGCTCGCCCCGCGCCGCCCCGCCTCATTCACGTGTGAATGACGGGCGCCGTTGACCTGCTGCGCTGGGTGCGGGTATGGCACGTTCGGCCCCGAGCACTGGCGGTCGGCCCGGCGGCTCATTCAGCCGTGAATGACGAGCAGGGCCGGTGGCGGGACGGGCGGTCCGGAGGGTGACTCGGCGGCCGGGCGTCAGGCCAGGTGCGGCACGTGCTCCGGGTAGTGCGTGATCGTGTCGTCGGCGATCGTCTCCGCCACGGTCCCGTCCAGCCACGGGTGCGGATCCTCGCGGAACAGCTCCTCCGGCGTGGCCTCCTCGACGGCCGCGAGCAGCTCACGGAACGAGGCCGCCTCGCCCGCCCGCACATCGTGCGCGGTGCGCTCGCGGTGGTCGCGGAGGATGCCGGCGTTCCACGCATCCAGGTCAAACGGCGACTCGCCGCCCGGGAACGGGTCCACGCCGGAGCGGGAGCCCAGGATCACCGCGATGGACCGGCGGTTCCACCACTCCACGTGCGCCACCACGTCCTTCCGCGTCCACCCCGGCATCCCGATGGACTCCTCCATCAGCTCGTCGTCGGAGAGGACGGCCACGGCGGCCTCGATGGGTGCGTGGGTGGATCGGATCGCGTCAAGCAGCTGCGTCTTGTCCATGCCCCGAACCCTACGCGCGCGGCCCGTCAACCGCCAGCCCCGAACGGCCCATCCCCCAAGCGGGTGCTTGCTGCACCGCCGCCGCGAGGCCACCGTTGCCGCATGACCGAAGCGTCCGACGTCACCCCGCCTGCACGCCCCGTCGTCGCCGTCGTCGACGACCATGAGTTGAACCGCCGGGTCATACGCCACATCCTTGACCGCTTCCTCGAGCCGGTTGACATCGTGGAGGGCAAGAGCGGCTTCGACGCGATCGAGCTCCGCTTCGCCGACCCTTCGCCCGCGATGATGATCATCAACGGCGAGATGCCCGGGATGTGGGGGCAGGACGCCATGCGGGAGATCCGGCGTCGTGAGGCGGACGAGGGTCTGCCACGGATGCCGATCGTCTTCGAGAGCGCCGACCCGTATGCCGCGGAGAAGGTGCTGTTGCATGACGCCGACCTCTGGCTGGACAGGCCGTTCAGTCAACCCCAGGTTGCTGCCGTCGTTCGCTTCATCACGAAGGTCCCGTGTCGGACAGGTGGCACGCGCGGCGGCTAGACTCGCGGCACGATGACCGAGCAGCTTCCCGTTGATCCAGCGCTGGTGGAGGAGGTCGCGGCTCTTGGAGCCGAGACGGCCGCCACGGAGCACGCCGCCCTCGCCGCAGAGATCCGGCGGGCCAACAAGCTCTACTACGAGGATGACGCGCCGGAGCTGACGGACGCGGAGTACGACCAGCGCTTCCGGAGACTGGTGGCGCTGGAAACCGCCTTCCCCGCGCTCGTGACCCCGGACTCGCCCACGCAGAAGGTGGGCGGCACCCCGTCCGGCACCACGTTCAGCGAGGTCCGCCACGAGCGGCCGATGCTCTCGCTCTCCAACGCCTTCTCCCCGGACGAGCTGCGCGCCTTCGACGCCCGCGTCCGCAAGGGCCTGGGCCTGCCCGCCGCCCCGGAGCCGGCCCCGGAGCTGGCCTACGTGGCGGAGCTCAAGATCGACGGCCTGGCCGTCTCCTACCTCTACGAGAAGGGCGTCTTCGTGCGCGGCGCCACGCGCGGCGACGGGACCACGGGCGAGGACGTGACTGCGAACCTGCGCACCATCCGCCAGGTCCCGGATCGGCTGCGGGAG
>CAIYZX010000068.1 GCA_903930745.1 uncultured Chloroflexota bacterium
CGATCCGCGAGGCCGGCTACGGCGTGGGCGCCTCGCGGTGGGAGGTGACGAGCCACCTTGTGTTGCCCGCCGCCGCTCCCGGCATCCTCACGGGGACGGTCCTGGCGCTCTCGCGCGCCCTGGGCGAGACGGCCCCGCTGGTGCTCGCCGGCGCCGTCCTGGGCTCGTTCAGCGGCATGCAGCTCTCCAGCCTGTTCACCGGCAGCTACACCGCCCTTCCCATCCTGGTCTACGACTGGTCGCGCAAGCCGCAGGAGGCATTCCGGGCGGACGCGGCCGCCGCCATCGTGGTCCTGCTCGCGATCACGCTCTTCGCCAACGGCATCGCCATCCTCCTCCGCAACCGCTTCGAGCGGTCGTGGTGACACCGGAGGCCCCCGGAGACCCCATGAGCCCCAACACCCAGTCCCCTGCGCCGATCGACCTCACGGCAGGACTGCCCGGCCCGGAGGCGGCGGAGCCGGGCGGCGAGAGCGTGGTCACGATCAAGGACCTCTCCTTCTACTACGGGCGGTTCCGCGCCGTGAAGGACGTCACGCTGGCCTTCGAGGCCCGGAAGATCACCGCCCTGATCGGGCCATCCGGCTGCGGCAAGTCCACCCTGCTCCGGACCCTCAACCGGATGAACGACCTGATCACCGGCACGCGGGTTGAGGGTCGCGTGGAGTACCACGGCGTGGATCTCTACGGGAAGGGCGTGGACGCGGTGGAGGTCCGCCGGCGGATCGGCATGGTCTTCCAGAAGCCCAACCCCTTCCCCAAGTCCATCTACGACAACGTCGCGTTCGGCCCCCGCATCAACGGCTACAAGGGCGACATGGACGAGCTGGTGGAGTCCAGCCTCCGGCGCGCGGCCCTCTGGGACGACGTCAAGGACAAGCTCAGGCAGTCCGGCCTGGCGCTCTCCGGCGGCCAGCAGCAGCGCCTCTGCATCGCCCGGGCGATCGCCACCAGCCCGGACGTCATCCTGATGGACGAGCCCTGCTCCGCCCTCGATCCGCGGTCCACGCTGCAGATCGAGGAGCTCATGTTCGAGCTCAAGGAGCAGTACACGATCCTCATCGTCACGCACAACATGCAACAGGCAGCGCGCGCTTCCGATTACACGGTGTTCATGAACATGGCGGACGATCGCGCAGGTCATGTCGTCGAGGAGGGCAAGACCCTCGACATCTTCACCAACCCGAAGAACCAGCTGACCGAGGACTATGTCTCGGGCAGGTTCGGCTGAACCCTGGAGTCACTTGATGGACGAGCAGAACGTTTCCGGGCCCCACGTGTCCGATGCCGTCGCCGGGAGCTTCGCCGACCTGGCGCCCGCACACCCGGTGGAGCCGCCGCACGCGCAGTTCCCGCCCAGTCACCACATCCGCAGCGCCTACGACCGCGAGATCGCCGAGATCAAGGACAACGTCCTGCGGATGGGGTCGTACGTGGAAGCCCAGATCCGGGCGGCCATCGCGGCGCTGATCGCCCACGATGCGACGGCCGCCACGCGAGTCATCGCCGACGACCGGGCGGTGAACGAGCTGCAGCGCAAGGTGACCGCGATGATCGCGGCGGTCATCGCCACGCAGAACCCGGTGGCCCGCGACCTGCGCTACCTCCTCACGCTTGACCACGTGTCGTACGAGCTGGAACGCATGGGCGACCACGCGGGATCCGTGGCCAAGCAGGCCCGCAAGCTGGCGCCGTTCCCGCCGCTGCGCGACTACGTGCTGCTGCCGGACCTGGGCGCCAAGGTCGCAGACCTGGTGGACGGCATCGTGCAGGCGCTCGTTGACGTTGACCAGGACCAGGCCCGGGCCGTCGCCCGCCAGGACGACGAGGTGGACGCCCTCTACCACCGGATCTTCGACGTGGTGCTGGGACTGATGCGCGACGATCCGGCCAACGTGGACCCCGGCACGCGGATCCTGTTCGCGAGCCACTACCTCGAGCGGATCGGCGACCGCGTGACGAACATCGCCGAGGACATCGTCTTCCTCGCCTCCGGCGAGGTGGAGGATCTCAACCAGTAGCCGGCCCACACCGGGCCCGTCCCCCTGGAGGGAGCCGCACATGACCGCGCTCTACCTGCTGCGCCACGCGCACGCCGGCGACCCGGCGAAGTGGAAGGGCGACGACGCCGTTCGGCCCCTGTCAGACCGCGGTGAGCGGCAGTCGGAGCGGGTGGCCGCGCTCCTCGCCGGCGCGGAGGAGCGCCCGGACCTCCTCATCACCTCGCCCAAGGTCCGCGCCCACGACACGGCGAAGATCGTGGCCAAGGCGCTCAAGGTGCCATTCGTGGTGGACAGGCGCCTCGTGGGGCCGCTTGACCCGGGTGTGGTGGAGGACATCCTCCTGGCGGCCGGACCGGCGGAGCGGCCCTGCATCGTGGGCCATGACCCGGACTTCTCGTCGCTGCTGCAGGAGCTCACCGGGTCGCCCGGCGTGATGATGCGCAAGGGTGCGCTGGCCCGCGTGGACTACGAGGGCAGCGCGCTGCTGCCCGGGCGCGGCGTGCTGCGGTTCCTGGTTCCACCGGAGGTCCTCGCCGCGAAGTAGCGATGGCCTTCGGGCTGGGCCGTGCGCCGCCGCCGTCGGCCTTCGGCCTCCCGTGGGAGCCGCCAGCGCCGTCACCCGTCGAGGGCGGCCGCCTCCACGCACGCTGCCATCACACCGAGGCCCGCGAGCCGGTCCCAGGTCGCCCGGCGCCGGACGGTCCAAGCCGCGACCTCAAGACCCGCGGCCTGTGCCCTGCGCACCGACGCTGGCGTCAGCGCGCCCCAGAGGACGGAGACGCCCCGGCACCCGAGGCCCACGGCGAGCGAGAGCGTGGCGGGCGCGAGGTCCTCCACGTTGAGCCAGCGGGCCCAGCCGGGCAGGTGATCGGCCATGGCCACGAGCGACGGCGGGTCAAACGAGGAGACCACGGCGTTGGCCGGGGAGGCGCCGCGGGCGGCGCGTAGGACGTCCGCGGTTGCGGCGCCGTGATCGGCACCCTTGAGCTCCACGTCCAGCCAGGCATCGGGGCCCGCGAGGGCCATCGTCTCGGCGAGCGTGGGGATGCCGAAGGCGGCGGCCTCGACGGCCGTCAGCGCATCGATCCGCGCGGGGTTGCCCTGGACGCGGGCCAGCGACTCGTCGTGGAGCACCACGGGCACGCCGTCCCGCGACAGCTGCACGTCGAACTCCAGGCCGTCACAGCCCGGAACCGCGAGGGCGGCCGAGAAGGCGGCCAGCGTGTTCTCCGGGGCGCGGCGCCAGTCGCCGCGATGGGCCAGCCGCAGCATCCGCGTCACCCGATCTCGAGGTGCGCGGACAGGCCGAAGTGGTCCGAGGGGTAGATGGTGGGATCCGTGGCGGACGGGCGGTCGAAGACCACGCGGGCCTCCGTCACGCGGGCGTTGCCGCGGACCCAGATGTAGTCCAGGCAGTACGGGTCGCCATCCGTGTCCATGCCCTCCGCGATGAGGCCGCTGGGCCACGTGACCGCCGGCTCCTCGCCGTTGGCCGCAAGCAGCGCGGACGTGAAGCCGGCGGCGACGAGGCGCGCGTAGGCGGGCTCCGCCGGGTGGGCGTTGAAGTCACCCACGACCACCATGACGTCGTGCTCCGGGGAGGCGTCCAGCCAGGCGATCAGCGCCTCGGTCTGGGCCAGGCGCAGCTCCGGGTGGGCCGGGATGTGGTGCAGGTGGACGGAGCAGAACAGGAGGCGGTTGCCGTTCGGCAGCTGCACGCGGAAGCGCAGGGCGGACCGCTCGTAGTTGAGGTCCAGGCGCTCCACGTCCGTGCCGGCGAGGGGCTTCTTGACCAGCGCGCCGTTGCCGGCCTCGAGGCGTCCTGCCCATGCCCGCAGCGCATCGTAGTGGGCGGGTCCGGCGGCGCCGATGACGCGGTCCTGCTGGAGCGTGAAGACCACCTCCTGCATGCCGATGACGTCCGGCTGGAGCGCGGCGAAGTCCGCGAGCAGGAGGGGGAGACGCTCTTCCCAGCGGTCCGCGATGTTGCGGATGTTCAGCGTGGCGACGTGCAGGCGGTCCATGGTCAAACGTCCTCTGGGTTCGTGTCCTGGTCGGTATCCGTGCCGGTGGGGGCCGGCGGGCCGGCGAACGGCAGGAGGACGCGGAAGGTGGATCCGGCACCCTCTTCGGACTCCACGCCGATGCGGCCTCCGTGGCCTTCAACGATATGTCGTGCAATGGCGAGACCCAGCCCCGTTCCGCCACCCCGAACGCGAGCGCGGTCCACCTTGTAGAAGCGCTCGAAGATGCGGGCCACGTCGGCCGGCCCAATGCCAATGCCGTGATCCACGACCAGTGCCTCCGCCATGTCGCCGGCCCGGCGGACCACCACCCGGACCTCGCCCCCGTCCGGGCTGAACTTCACGGCGTTGTGGACCAGGTTGACGATGACCTGCCCCAGGCGCTCGCCATCGCCGCGCACGCGGGGGAGGCCCGGCGCCACGTCCACGGCGAGCGAAACGCCCTGCCGCTCCGCGAAGAGCCGGAGTCGCTCCGTGGACGCGGTGGCGAGGCGCCCAAGATCCAGGTCATCCTCAAGGCGGAGCTGGGAGCCGCCCTCGATCCGGGCGAGATCAAGGAGCTCGTTCACCATCTGCACGAGGTGGCCGGTCTCCACCTCGATCCGGGAGATCCGGTCGCGAAGCCGTTGCGGGACGTCGGCGAGCTCCGCCTCGCGAGAGGCCGTCTCCGCAAGCAGGCTCACCGTGGTCAGGGGCGTCCGGAGCTCATGCGAGAGGTTGTCGATGAACTCCGAGCGGATCTGCCGCAGACGCTGGAGCTCGCCGACATCCTCGACAAGGACCAGCAGCTCCCGGGGCGTGGGACGGCTCGCCCGCACCACGACGGCCCTCGCACCCTGGCGGCCGAGGCGGGCGTCAGCGGTCGTGGTACCCCCGGGTGGCACGCCATCGAGCACGGCCTCCAGGTGCGTGCTCCGGAATGCCTCCATGACCGTCCGGCCCACCAGGCGCCCGGCCCCGACGTCAAGCAACTGGTGCGCACGGCTGTTGGCACCGGTGATGCGCCGGTCCTCCGAGATCCGCAGGACACCCACCGGAACCAGGTCCTCCAGGGCGGCGATATCCCGTGCGGCGGCGTCGCGGGCATCGGCGGCGGCGTCCCGACGACCGCGCGCCTCGGCATCGAGGAGGCGCCGCTCAAGCCGTCGTGCCCTTCGCCAGCCGGAGACGGCGAAGACCGCAAGCCCGGAAGCCAGCACGAACAGGGCGAGGAGAGGCAGTTGATCCATTGGCTGGGAGGATGGCACAGCGATGCTAACGGCGTGTCAACGAGCTGCGGGAGGCGATCGATCAGCCGGCGCGCCGGACGTCCGGGCCGCGCCGCGGCGGAGCGTCACCGCCGGTGGCCGCCACCCAGGGCGCCACGAGGGCCGCGTACCGCGCGGCCGGGAACGCGTGGCGGAGCGCCACGAGGTGGCCCTGGCGCGCGGCCAGCCGCCGGACCGTGGAGGCCGTAGGCTCATCCAGGCCGGCCACCGGGAGCGCATCCCCCACCGCGCGCGCCGCCAGCACCGCGGAGATCCGCTGCGCCTCGTCCTCCTCGCGGTCCAGCGAGTCCGGCCACGGCAGATCCGCCGGATCCACGCGGGCCGCCTGCGCACCACTGACGATCGCCCGCGCCACCGTCTCCCCGAAGGTGCTCACGCGCAGGACCAGCGTCGCCACCTCGGCCCCGTTGGGCCCGAAGCGCGGCTGCTCCAGGCTCGCGTCCCAGGAGCGCAGCAGCCGCTCCCGGACGCGTGAACGGAACGGCTCGTCCAGCGTCTCGTCCAGCTGCGGCCCCAGGACCAGCTCCGCGGCCAGCGCGAGCAGCGACTCCCGCACGCCGGGCTGCGCCCAGCGCTCGTGCGGCACCTTGCCCGCCAGCTCCGCCTCCACCTTGTCCAGCTCCGTGCGCCCTTCCGCGGAGGCGAGCCGGCGAACCGTGGCCAGGAAGGCGATGGGCGGCGGCTCCGCGACGGACAGCCGGTCGTACTCGTCCACGGACAGCGTGCGCAGCCGGTCCATGAACCGCGCGAGGCGGACCTCCGGCTCCCCGGTGGCAAGGTTGGGACGCGTGGATGGACGCCGGCGCGGACGGGCGCGGCGGCCACCGGGTGAGGCGCGGCGCGACGACGCCTTGGCGCGACGGCCACCAGCCGACACGGACCCGTCCGCCGGCGCCGCCAGCGGCTCCAGGCCCATCACCTCGCGGTCATATCGGGCGCGCAGCTCCGGGTCCGCCAGCCAGTCATGGGCGACGTTGATCCGCTTGGCCTTCTCCAGGGCCTCCGCGGAATCGCCCGCCACGTCCGGGTGATGGCGGCGCAGGAGCGCGCGCCATGCCAGCTCCACGGCCTCGAACGACGCCTCGGGCGCAAGCCCCAGGCGTGCGTACAGGTCGTCGTCCGGGAGCAGCAGCCCGGGCATCAGTCCCCCACCCCGGCGTCAGCCGGCATCGGCATCGGCCGCGAGGCCGTCACCGTCCGGCCGCAACGCGAGATCAGGCGGGCGTCGCCGCGTGACCGGCGAGGAACGCCTCCACGTCCGCGAGCGGGCGAACGCCGCGCTCCCCGGTGTGACGGTTCGTGACCTCGGCACCGCCGGCGGCCAGCGAGCGCGGGCTGATCGTGATGATCCAGGGCATGCCCAGGAGCTCCGCGTCCGTGAACTTCACGCCGGGCGACTCGTCGCGATCGTCGTACAGGACCTCGAAGCTGGGGCCCGCGGCCGCGGCCAGCTCGTGGAGCCGGTCCGCCACCTCGGTCACCTGCGGGTCCTTGTTGGCGCCGATGGCCACGATGTGCGCGCGGTACGGCGCCACCTCGGCCGGCCACTTGATGCCCTTCTCGTCGTGGTGATCCTCGACGATGCAGGCGACGTTGCGGCCAACGCCGATGCCGTACGAGCCCATGATGATCGGGTGGCGCTCGCCGTCCTCGCCCAGGTACTCGGCGCCCAGCGCCTTGGTGTACTTGGTGCCCAGCTTGAAGATGTTCCCGATCTCGATGCCGTTGCGGAGGATGATCTCGCCGCCGCACTGCGGGCAGGCGTCGCCCTCGCGCACGTTCGCGATGTCCGCGATCACGTCCGGCGTGTAGTCACGGCCAACGTTCGTGTTCTTCAGGTGGTACTCGGGCTTGTTGGCGCCGGCGACCAGGTTCGGGCTCTTCGCCACGAGGCTGTCCACCACCACGAAGGCGTTCCGGGCGCCGATGGGCGAGCCATAGCCCGCCTGCATCCCGCGCTCGGTGATCTCCTCGATCTGCGCCGGGCGGATGCCGCCCGTCACCTTGGCGGCGTTCACGAGCTTGGTCTCGTTGAGGTCGTCGTCGCCGCGGACGATGGCCACGATGAAGCGGCCGTCACCGGCGACCACGAAGACCGCCTTCGCCGTCCGGCTGACCGGAACGGAGAGGAACTCGGCCAGCGAGTCGATGGTGGTGGTGCCGGGCGTGAAGACCTCCTCGACCGGGAGGAGCTCCTCCGCCTCGGGCGCCGGCTGCGTGTGCGGCGCGATCTGCCGGTTGGACGCGTAGCCGCACTTCTCGCACAGGACCAGGACGTCCTCGCCCGCGGGGTTGAGGCTCATGAACTCGTGCGCGAGGCTGCCGCCCATCATGCCCACGTCTGACGCGACCGGGATGGCCTTGAGACCCAGGCGCTCGAAGATGCGGGTGTACGCGCGGTGGTGCGCCCAGTAGGCGGCATCGAGGCCCGCCTCGTCACGATCACAGCTGTACGAGTCCTTCATGACGAACTCGCGCACGCGGATGAGCCCGCCGCGGGCCCGCGGCTCGTCGCGGAACTTCGTCTGGAAGTGGTAGACGATCATCGGCAGCTGGCGATAGCTCTTCACGATGTCGCGGAGCAGGTCAGCGACGACCTCCTCGTGCGTCATCGCGAGCACCATGTCGCGGTCCGCGCGGTCCTTGAAGCGGCCCATCTCCGGGCCGATGGCGTCATAGCGCCCGGTCTCGCGCCAGAGGTCCGCCGGGTGGACCACCGGCATCTCCATCTCCTGGGCGCCGATGGCGTCCAGCTCCTCGCGGATCACCTGCTCCACGCGCTTCGCCGCGCGGAAGCCGAGCGGGAGCAGCGAGTAGATGCCGGCGCCCAGCTGGCGCACGTAGCCCGCCCGCAGCAGGAGGCGGTGGGACGGCATCTCCGCCTCGGAGGGATCGTCGCGGAGGGTGGTGAAGAACAGGTGGCTCAAACGCATGGCGCGCAGTCTACCGGAGCGCCGTCGGGGCGACGCTTGTCGGCAGGCTGGTGAACCGGTGGCGGCGGCGCATCCGCGTCGCGGAAGACGGCGATGTTGCGAGGCCGGCGCAGCAGGGCGGCCCG
>CAIYZX010000069.1 GCA_903930745.1 uncultured Chloroflexota bacterium
GCGCGGCCTTTCGGTCGTCTCCCGTGCCGTCTCCAGCCGCAGCACCCTGCCCGTGCTCGCCAACGTCCTTCTCCGAACCGAGGATGCCGGCCTCAAGCTGACGGCCACCAACCTCGAGATCGGCATCACGTACTGGGTGCCCGGCAAGATCGAGACGGACGGCGCCACCACGGTCCCCGCCCGCCTCTTCACGGACCTCGTGAACAGCCTGCCGGGCTCCGAGAAGGTGGACCTGGAGCTCCAGGGCGCGGACACGCTCCACGTGCGCGCCGGGCGGTTCGCCACCCACGTCAAGGGCATCGACGCGGACGAGTTCCCCACCATCCAGACGGCCGGCGAGCGCCCCACCACGCGCATCAGCCAGAGGGCCCTCAAGCGCGCCCTGTCCGAGACGGTCTTCGCGGCCGCCACCGAGGAGGCCCGCCCCATCCTGACGGGCGTCCTGGCCAGGTTCGAGGGCAACCGCCTCACCCTTGCCGCCGCAGACAACTACCGCATCGCGGTGCGCACCATCGAGATCATGGATCCCGTGGAGAGCGTCCAGGTGGTCATTCCCGGCCGCTCGCTCACGGAGCTCGCCCGGATCCTCGCGGACACCGATGACGCCGTGGAGCTCATGATCCCGCAGGGCCGCAACCAGGTGGTCTTCCACCTGGAGGGCGTGGACCTCGTCTCGCGCCTCATCGACGGCCAGTTCCCCAACTACCAGCAGGTCCTGCCGGCCAGCCACGCCACGAAGGCGGAGCTCGACCGCGAGGAGCTGCTGCGCGCTGTGCGGCCCGCGGCCCTCATCGCCTCCTCGTCGGCCAACATCGTGAAGCTCGCCGTGGGCGGCGAGTCCAGTGGGATCACCGTCACCGCCACGGCGGAGGTTGGCGACTACACGGGCGAGGTTGAGGCCACCGTCGAGGGTGACGGCACCACCATCGCGTTCAACGCACGCTACCTCAACGACGTCCTGGGCAACGTGACCGCGGACCGCTTCAGCCTGGAGCTCAATGGCCCGCTCTCGCCCGGCGTCTTCCGCCCGGTGGGCGACCCGGACTACGTCCACGTGGTGATGCCCGTCCGGACCACCTCGTAGTCGCGGGGGAGTCGATCCTGTCGGCCCACCAGGACCTGGCCGGCATCGCCCGCGAGCGGGTGTACCACGACGCCCCGATCCTGCGCGGCATCGCCGTCCGCGACCTGCGCGGGTACCGGGCGCTGGACGCCGTCTTCGAGCCCGGGCCGCAACTGGTCTGGGGTCCGAACGCCGCCGGCAAGACCAGCCTGCTCGAAGCCATCGTCCTCCTGGCCTGGGGCCGCTCGCACCGGACCAGCGCCGAGGGCGAGATCATCCGCTGGGGCCAGGAGCTGGCCCGCGTGGAGGCCCGCGTTGGCCGCCCCGAGGCGGCGCCCGAGCAGCGCGACGTCGTTGAGGTCGCGCTGGTCAGGACTGCCACTGGCGGCGCCCGCAAGCGGATCCGCGTCAACGGCGTGAACCGCAGGGCCGCCTCGCTCCACGGCGTGCTGCGGACGGTCATGTTCGCCCCGGAGGACATGCTCCTCGTCTCCGGCTCACCGTCCCTGCGCCGCGAGGCCCTGGACACCATCGCGTCGGAGCGCTCCCCCGCCTACGCCCGCGACCTGTCCACGTACGGGCGCGCGCTCCAGCAGCGCAACGGGCTCCTGCGCGCCATCCGCGAGGAGCAGGCCACGAGGGCGGAGCTGCGCTTCTGGGACCAGTCCATCCTCGACGCCGGGACCGCGGTGCGCGAGGAGCGCCACCGGCTCCTTCGGGACCTCGCCGGGCCCCTGGCTGCCGCGCACGCGGAGATCGCCCCCGAGGAGGCCGCGGAGGGCAGCCTGGGTGTCACCTACAGCACGAACGCGCCGCAGCACGACGGTGAGAGCGTCCGTGACGCGCTGGCCAGGCGACTTGCCGAGACCGCCGACAAGGAGGTCTGGAACGGCACCACGCTGATCGGGCCGCACCGGGACGATCTCGTCTTCGAGATGGGTGGCCGCCCCCTCGCCACCTTTGGCTCCCGCGGCCAGCAGCGGACCGCGATCCTCGCCTTCAAGCTGGCCGAGGTGGACCTGCTCACCGCGCTGGACGGGCGCCCGCCGCTGCTCCTGCTGGACGACGTCTTCAGCGAGCTGGATCCCGTTCGACGGAGCCACCTCGTCCGGCGGATCGCGGAGCTGCCGCAGGCCTTCGTGACCACCACCACGCTCGAGGACCTGGACGAGGCGCTCCGGAGCGTGGGCACCGCGTGGGCCGTGACCGCGCACGCCGACGGCACCGCCCGCTGCGAGCGCGGCTGAGCGCCCCGACGACCCACGACCGACGACCGACGATCGAGACCCGAGCCCGATGCCGCCGAGACCCATCCGCCAGGATCCGGGAGATCCTGAATCCCCCCGGCGTCGCCGCCGGCCCGACCGCATCGGCGACCTGATCCCCGACGCCGCGCGCGCCCTGGGCCTGGACGCGGAGCTGCGACTCGCCAGGGCGATCGCCACGTGGGATGCCATCGTGGCGGAGCACGTCCCGCCCGCCGCGGGCATCTGCCGCCTTGTCCGCGTGGACCGCGAGACGCTCGTCGTGGCGGCAGACGAGCCCATCGTGGCCGCGGAGCTGCGCCTGCGCGCGTCGGAGCTGCTCGCAGCCTTCTCCTCGGCGCCCGGCGGCACGCGGGCCAGGTACCTCACCCTGACCGGCGAACGAGGCACGGATCGCGGCACCGGTCAGGGGCCCCGGCGAGTCCCGCGGCTATAATCCGCTTCCCGCTGCCGACGGGACCACGCGTCACCGGGGGACACCGGCGCGTCATTGACAGCATGAGGCCCGCTTTCTTGGCAGTCCGTCTCCAGCTGAAGCTCGGTGCGGTCACCGAGCAGGACCGGCTCCCTGACTCACCCGACACCATCGTCGTGGTGGAGCCGTCCGTGGGCGCCATCGGCAGGACCAAGGGCAACCTCTACCTCGTCGTCACCTCCACGCAGGCCGGCGCCAGGGCGCGCGAGGCCACGCGGATGCTCGCGGACACCATTCGCAACGAGTACTACTACGACGAGTCCGCCGGCATCCGGCAGTGCCTGACCAAGATCCTGGTCCTGGCCAACAAGCGCCTGGCCCACCAGCGCGAGAAGCTGGGCCTTTCCCACCAGGCGGACGGGGCAGGCCCCATCGGCATCGCGGTGGCCGTGGTGCGCGGCCGGGAGCTGTACGTCGCCACCGTGGGTCCGGCGGAGGCCTACCTGATCCGCCAGGCGCGCCTCGCCACGCTCCCGGATCCCAACGGTGATCGCGGCATGCCCAGCGCGGAGCTGGAACCGGAGGTCTGGCGCGGCGAGCTCTCCGTGGGCGACTCGCTCTGCCTCATCTCGCGCAACCTGATGAGCCGCATCGGCACGGACGCCCTCAAGGACGCGCTGGTCACCCTCCACCCGCAGTCCGCCGTCGAGCACATCCACGCGCGCTTCGCCGCCGCGGACGGGCACGGCAGCGACGGGGCCTTCGCCCTGGAGGCAGCGGAGGTGGGCTCAACCTTCAAGCAGCGCACCCTCGTCCCGGTCCGGCCCGCTGAGCCGCTCGCCGGCGCACCCGAGCGCGGTCCCATCCCGCTCGCGGACTCCGTCACCGCCGGTGCCGCCGCCGCAGCAGCCTCGGCCGGGCGCGCCCGGGAAGCGGCCGGCAGCGGCCTCCAGCGCCTGGTCTGGCGCCTGCAGGACCTCATGCCCCACCGGTCGAGCCGGTCCCGCCGGGTCACCGCCGCCAGCAGCCGCATGGAGACCCAGCGTCGGGCGGCCGTGGCGCTGCTCGCCTTCCTCGGCGTCGCGTCCGTGCTCGTGCTGGGCGTCTACACGCTGGGCAACCAGAAGCAGCCCCCGGAGGCCATCCAGTCGCTCTCCGCGGCAGAGCAGGCCTTCACGGAGGCACAGGCGGCCTTCGACAGCCTCTCCGGCGGCGGCGTTGATCTCGTCGTGGAGGCGCCCAAGCGCGCCCTGGAGATCCTCAACACCGCGTACGCCAAGCTGGATGAGGCGCAGCAGGCGGGCTACCCGCTCACCAAGGTGGAGGCGCTGCGCAAGAAGGTCCTGGTGGTCATGGACCAGCTGTACGGCGTGGTGAAGGTGGCATCCGCCCCCGTCTTCACGTTCCCCGCGGAGACAGGCGTGCAGCTGGCGGGCGTGGTCCGTGGAAGCGACGGCGCCCCCTACGTGCTGGACATGGCGAACAAGACGGTCTGGCGCATCGACCTCGGCAAGCGCTCCGCGACGCCCATCCTGGTCAGCGGCGACAAGGCGACGGGTGGCCGGATCGCGGATCCCAGGCTCATCACTACGGGCGGTCCGGACGTGCTCGTCCTGGACGTCCGCAACCAGCTCTGGCGCTGGCGCCCGGTTGACTCCAAGGGCAACGGCACGCTCGTGAAGATCAACGTGGTGGGTGCCACCGAGTGGGGCGACGACGTCACCACCATCGCCACGTTCGTGTCCAACTACGACGCCGCGCTGTACAAGCTGTACGTGGTGGACCCGTCCCAGCAGAACATCATGGTCCTCTCCCCGGCCAGCGATGGATCCGGCTACCCGATGAAGCCCAGCGGCCGCCTGCCCACCAACCGGCCGGTGGACGGGATCAGCAGCCTGCTCCTGGACGGCGACATCTTCGTGGCGGAGGACGGCGCCGTGGCCCGCGTGATCCCGGCGTCCGGCTGGACGGCGGACCTGCCCAAGGACACGAGCCTGCGGCCATCGTCCGACTACACGCTCATCTCGTCACCGGACCTTGCGAGCGGCGAATCCAGCAGACGCACGGGCACGCTGTACGCCTTCGACACCGCCAACGACCGCCTGGTCGCCTTCTCCAAGGCGGACGGCTCGTTCATCGCGCAGTACCTGCTCGCCGGCAAGGACACGGCATGGAGCGACATGCAGGCGATGTACGTGCAGCCGGGCGCGGACGACACCGCCCCGGCCACGGTCTGGTGGATCTCCTCCACGGGCCTGCACACGGTGCTCCTGGAGGCCGTGGCGAACCCGGATGCCACCCCCGCGCCGTCGCCCACCGCCTCGCCCACGCCCGCTCCGTCACCCACGAAGGCGCCAGCCAAGACGCCGAAGCCGAAGAAGACGCCGAAGCCCACGCCGTGATGGCCCCGGCGTTGGCGCGAATCCCGGTGTTGCGGTGATCCCGCTTCGCGACGCCCGCCCGCCCAGCCGCACGCCGGTGGTGACGCTCTCGCTCATCGCGGTCTGCTGCGCGTTCTTCCTGTGGGAGCTGGTCACCGAGGTGCAGGGCGGCCAGGCGGCGCTGGAGGACCTCGTGCGGACCTACGGGGCGACGCCGGCAGACCTCGTGGCCTGGATCACCGGGGCACCCGCCCCCTCCGACGCGAACAGCGCGCAGCCGCTCCTGGGCCTCTTCACGAGCATGTTCCTCCACGGCGGCTGGCTCCACCTGCTGGGCAACATGCTGTACCTGTGGATCTTCGGCAACAACGTGGAGGACCGGCTGGGGCGGCTCTGGTACCCACTGCTCTACGTGGTGGGCGGGGTGGCCGCGGTCGCCGCGCACACGCTGGTGGAGCCCACGTCCACGCTCCCGCTCGTGGGGGCCTCAGGCGCCATCTCGGCGGTCCTTGGCGCGTACCTCGTGCTCTTCCCGCGGGCCCGGATCCAGTCGCTCGTCTTCCTGGGCTTCTTCTACCAGCTGATCGCCGTGCCGGCGGTCATCGTGCTGGTGTTCTGGTTCGTGCTGCAGCTGATCGACGGGATCGCGGCGCTGGGCGTCTCCGCGGCGTCCGGCGGCGTGGCGGTCTGGGCGCACATCGGCGGGTTCGTGGTTGGCGCGGTCCTCGCGCTGCCGTTCCGGCTTCGCCGCAGCGTGGAATAATCCCCCCATGTCCGACCCCTGGACCGAGCTCCTGCTCGAAGTTGAAAGCGTGCGCGTCCACATGCGCAGCGGCCGCCACGTGCTGCTCATGCGCGAGGTGGACGGCGGGCGGATCCTGCCGGTCTGGATTGGCCAGTGGGAGGCCCAGGCCATCGCGATGAAGCTCCAGGGGATCACCTCTGAGCGGCCCCTGACCCATGACCTGTTCGCTGCCACCCTGGGCGCCCTGGGCGTGACGGTTGAGCGGGTGGTGATCACGTCCCTCTCGGCCGAGACGTTCCACGCGAGCCTCGTCATGCGGTCCGCCTCCGGGCGGGTGACGGTGGACGCCAGACCGTCCGATGCCGTAGCCCTCGCCGTTCGGCTGGACTGCCCCGTCTACGCGGTGGCGTCCGTGCTGGACCAGGCGGCCTCGCTGCCGGACCCGGAGATGGGCGCGGCGGGCGGTGAGGACGGCTCGGACGACGCGGATGCAGATGACGATGACGCCGATGACGACGAGGCCACCGACGACCTCACGGCGCGCGGCGACCCTCGTGGTTCGCGGGCCGCGGGTGCTGCCGGCGCGCCGGGCGCCAAGCCCCTGCCGAACGAGGCCACGGGCGAGAAGCTGGACCCGTTCAAGCTCAAGGTCTTCCGCGAGTTCATCAACTCGCTGGACGCGGACCAGGACAAGCGCGGCTCCTAGTCCAGCCCGGCCGGGCCCGGTGTCGCCAGGCGCGCCGCGACCCTTGTTGCACCCTGCCATAGACGCCACAGGTCTAGGAACCCACAAGAGTTCCCCGCCGGGTACCTGGCTGGGAGCTTGTTGCAGCTCCCAGCACGCACACGCATAGACCCGCACACAAGGACGCCGTCCGGCGGGGTTTCCGCGGGGCCTGTGGATTCCCAGCACTGTGGCGCATACGCCAGGCCCGGTCCGTAGCACTGGGGCGCATATCCGGGCGCGTGGGCCCGATGACGTCAGACGCCCGGATGCTGAATGACGGTAAGGACGCCCCGAACCCGGCCCGTAACGTCAGGTCCAGCACCGGGGAGGCTCAACGTGACGTCAAGGATGGGTTCGCGGGGACCCTTGACGTCATCCAGCACCCCGGGTGCTAAGGCCCCGGCGCACTAACGTCACGTTCAGCATCGGGGGTGCTAAGGGCCCCGCCCGCGCCCCCGGAGCGGCGCCCCCGGAAAAGCTACTCGCCCAGGATCAGGCGGCCGCGGCGCTTGGCTGCGGAGCGGTTCGCCCAGAGGCGGAGCCGGGTGCCCCAGAAGTCCTTCACCGCGCGCCAGATCACGGACGGCTTGGCGCCCGTGGGCGAGCCGGCGGTCCGCGCGTAGTGCGGCACCCCAACCTCCGCGATGGACCGGCCCTGCTGGAGGATCTTGATCAGCAGCTCGGCGGAGAAGAAGGCACCGCCGGACTCCACGCGCACGCCATCGAGCGCCTCGCGCCGGAACAGCTTCGCCGCGCAGTCCACGTCCGTGACCCGCAGACCGAAGAAGATCCGGTTCGCCAGCTTGTACGTGCGGGCGTACGCGATGCGGATGAACGGGTCCGCGCGCTTGATGCGGAAGCCCACCACCACATCGGGCTTGTCCGGCTGGCCCATGCGGTCGATGAGCCGCCCCAGGTCCGCGATCTTGAACTGGAGGTCGCCGTCCGTGAAGCAGAGGAGCTCGTAGCGGCTGTGCTCGAAGCCGGAGCGGAGGGCCCCGCCGTACCCGCGGTTGGGCATGTGGTGGACCACGCGCACCACGTCCGGGTTCTCGGCCGCCAGCCGGTCCGCGATCTCGCCGGTCCGGTCGCGGGACCCGTCGTCCACCGCGATGATCTCGAACGTCTCGGCGAGCTGGGGCAGCGTCTCGAGCGCCTCCGCGACCAGCGCCTCGATGTTCGCCTCCTCGTTGTGGGCCGGGAAGAAGTACGAGAGGCGCGCGACCCTGGCGCGCGGAGCGCCGGCGGCGGGGCTTGCGGCTGCGGTCATGGCTGGGACTCCAGGCGGCCCGTGACGCGATAGACCTCGCTCAGCCGATCGACGGGCTCGATCGTGAAGCGTGCAGCCACATCCTGCAGGTCGGAAGCTTGCGCCCGGATGACGTACACGGGCCGGGCGGAGAGATTTGCGTCGATGACGTCGATGACGGTACCGAGGTTCTGGTCCTCGCGTGTGCGATCGTCGACAACCCGGATGTCCGGGCGCCGGCCTTCCACGGCCTGGCCATACCAGATGGTCGTCGAGTAGGACCACCACGAGACCACCACGGCATCCTGCGGGGCAACCTCGAAAAGCGTGTCCAGCCAGGCGGCCATCTGGGTCTCGTTGGACCGGTCGGTGGCACGCCACCGCACGGACAGGTCCACGGCCGTTGGCACCAGCATCGCCACCGCGAGCAGGAGCGCAACGGCCGAGATGGGGGAGTCCAGGACGATGCGTCCGCCGGTGAGCGGGACCATGAACGGGGCGGGCTCCGCGCTGCCGGCGGCTTCGGCGCCCGCGTTGGCGATGTCGCCGATGCCGACATCGGCCAGGCCCGCGTTCTCCGCCACCCGCTCCACCACCGCCGCGGCGGCGAGCCCCAGCCAGACCCAGGCCAGGAGCATCGGCACGGCGTAGTACCGGTCGATGGCCGCGTTGTAGTACGACGAGGCGAAGAGGCACGTGATCGCCACCGCCGTCCCGGACAGGAGGGCGAACCGCGGGTGCCGGACGGCCACGATGACGAACGCCGGGATCACGAGCGCCGCGAGGACGCCCAGGTCCGCCAGCCACTCGGCGCCGATGCGCCCCAGCGCCGGGATGGGATCCGCGACCACCGCCATGAAGTCGCCCTGGAACTGGCGGCCCAGCGCCACCTCCAGGAAGCCGTCCCAGGTGCCGGGCGTGCCGTAGACGAGCGGCGCCGGGATCCACGCGCCGCGGAGCGGCAGCTCCAGGTAGAGCAGCGCCGTGACGCCGA
>CAIYZX010000070.1 GCA_903930745.1 uncultured Chloroflexota bacterium
ACCGGGTACGTGCGTCGCCCGTCAGCGGGCGATGGCCTGGAGAAGCTGGTAGGCCTCGATGACCTTGGGGTCCGAGAGGCGGTAGTAGACGGTGGACCCGTCCCGGCGGGCCGTGACCAGTCCCGCGGAGCGGAGCACGGCGAGGTGCTGGCTCATGTTCGGGACCTGGCAGCTCACCCGGGTGGCCAGCTCGCCCACGGACGCCTCGCCGGAGGCGAGCGACTCGAGGACGCAGAGGCGCTTGGCGTCGCCAAGGGCACGCGCGACGGCCGCAAAGCGGAGTCGCTCGTCCTCTGAGCTGCGGGAGGAGGTGGGGTCGATCACGCCCACAGTATCTCTCTGGTTGCGCAAACGCGCAAGCAGGTCACCGCCCCGCTGGCGGGGCGGCATACTCCGCTCGTGGACCCGCTGAACGTTCCTGCGCCGCCGGACCCGGCCGCCTTCGGGCCCCTGGAGCCGCCTGCGCCTCCACTCCCGCCGCTGCCGATGACGCTCGAGGGTCATGTCATCCCGCCGGTGACCAGCGAGGTCCTGGCCCTGCCGCTGCGCACGGGCGAGCTGGTCCGCCAGGCGCTGGACCTGCTGACCCGCCAGGACTCGGGCCTGCGGAGGGCATCGCTCTACGTTGGGCTGATCTTCCTTGGCACCATCGCCCCGTGCGTCGTGATCCTCTGGCTCACGATGTTCGATCCGCGCGACAGCGGTGAGGCATCGGCATGGGCCGCGTGGCTCCTTCCCGCGATGATCGTGGCGGGCATCGGCTGGCTCGAGGCCGCCGTGTACGCCCGTGGCCTCGCCACCGTGGTCATCGGCGGCAGGGTGGAGGGCCGGCCGCTGCGGATGCCGGAGTCGCTGGCCATCGTCCGGCGACGGTTCTGGCGTCTGTTCGGCGCTGGCGCCCTCGTGGGCCTGGTCGGCGGGGCGGTCGGGTTTGCAGCGTCCGCGACCATCCTCCTCGCGCTCGGTCCGGTGGAGATGCTGGACATGGGCGTCTCGCTGGCGCTCTCGCTCCTTGTGACCACGCCATTCGTCTATGTCCCTGCGGCCATCCTGCTGGGCGAGGTGGAGGTCTTCGAGGCGATCCGTAGATCATGGCGGCTGGTCAGGCTTCGCCCGGGCCTGGCGATCGTCTCGGGCATGTTCGGCGTGTTCAGCCAGTTCATCGTGCTCTTCGGGATGTCGTCGGGCGCCGACATCGCGTGGCGGCTGATCGACGGGAGCGGCCTCTCGGACGGCTTCCCGCCGCTGCTCACGCTGCCGGTCTCCGCGGCCCTCGTCTTCGCCTTCGGAACGCTGCTGCTCCTCGTGGAGGCGGTCTCGGCATCAGCCGCCGTCCACGCGTTCGAGGCGCTCACGCACTTCACCGGCGGTCTTGAGCTTGGTCGCGCCTTCCCCGCGCCCGGCGGCAGGATCTGGCAGCCATGGCTCAACGGCGGCCTCGTCGTGCTGGTGATCCTGGCCTGGCTCACCCTTGCCGGCGCCCTCGCCACCTACCCCTGGTAGACGGGGGCCCTGGGAGAGTCGCCGGTCAGTCGATCCCCAGCTCGGCGAGGTGGTCCTCGTCGTCGATGCCCAGGTGGTGCGCCAGCTCGTGGAGGATCGTGATCCGCACCTCGTCCTCCAGGTCCAGCGGGTCCGGGAAGTCCTGCTCCAGCGGGAGGCGGAAGATGACGATGCGGGCGGGCTCCAGCGTGTCGCCCCAGGCGTACAGCGTGTCCACGCCGGGCTGGTAGTAGCCGTAGAGCGTCTCGTCCGGGCCCATGCGCTCGGCGCGGAGCAGCTCCCGTGAGGGCTCGTCCGCGATGACGATGGCCACCTGCGCGAGCGCCTCGCGGAACGGGGAGGGGATGGCACGCACGGCGCGGTCCACGTAGCGCTCGAAGCGGTCGTGGTGCGCGCTGCGGGCGGCGCGGGGCCTGGAGGCGGCCCGGGCGGAGCCGCGGCGGGACTTCGGCATGACGCCCGTATGCTAGCCGCCATGACCAGCCAGCCCGAGGGCGGAACGGCTCCCGATCTCCCCGCGGACGCGCCTGCCGGCGAACCCGTGCACCCGCCCGCGGACCCGCTCGTGGCGTGGACGCCGGACACGGTCCTCGCCTCGCCCCCGGATCCCGCCGCGGAGCCGGGGGGCTTCCTCGTGACGGCCGCCGGCGGGACGCGCGTGCACTTCCTGGACTGGGGTTCGCCCGCCTCGCCCGATGGGGGACCGGGCGTGCTGCTGGTGCCGGGCTTCCTCTCGCCCGCGTGGGCGTGGGCACCCGTCGCCCGTCGCCTCGCAGCGCAGCGGCGCGTGATCGTGGCGGACCTGCGCGGCCAGGGGCTCTCCGATGCGCCGCCGGACGGCTACGACATGGCATCCCTGGGCGCGGACGTGGTGGCGGTGGCCGAGGGGTCCGGGCTGCTGGACGGGGTCGGCGGTGCCGGCGTCGTCCTGGCGGGGCACGGCCTGGGCGGGGCCGTGGCTGCGGAGGCGGCGGTCCTGTTGGGAGCCGCGGGCCGCGGCCTGCTGCTCGTGGACGGCGGCTGGGAGCGCGTGGAGGCCGTCACGGACCTGGACGCGGCGGAGTTCCTGCGGGGCCTGGACGAGCCGCCGGAGGTGCTGCGGTCCATCGGCGCGTACCTCGCGGACCGGCGCGCCTTCGATCCGGCCACCTGGGACGCGGACCAGGAGCGCGCTGCACGGGACGCGGTGGTGGAGACGGCCGCGGGACACGTGGTGCGGGCAGTGCGGCCGCATGTGATCGAGGCGCTGGTGGCCGCGATGTTCGCCTGGGATCCTGCGCCGGTCCTCGCGCGGGTGCAGGCGCCCGTGGCAGCGCTCGTGGCGCTGGGCGGCGGCGAGACGGAGACGCGGGTGGCGGAGCTGCGAAGAGCGGCGGGCACGCGCCTGGCAGCCGGCCACGGACCGGTCGGCGTGGCCCCGTTCCCGGGCATCGGCCACAACCTGCCCCGCTACCGCCCCGCGGACGTGGCGGCGGCGATCCTGGAGCTGGGCACGCCCGGCGCCCTCTCCTGACCGTGGTCATCCGCCAACGGTGACGGGAAGCGGGACCGCAGCCGCGGACCTCGAGGCGGATCCTGCGGCAAACGGGCCGAGCTGCCCTGGTGGGGACCGGTTTCCCGCCACGGGTGACGGACCGGCCGGGTGGTCCCCGGGGCGTGGAGTGGAACCCGCCCTGCGCCTGGCGACCATGCGCGACGCGCAACGGCTGTCACGGCGGAGGGCCGGTTCGCTAGCATCGGCGCCATCGCTCGTCCGAACACCCCGAGGGCATTGATGCGCTACGTCTACTCGCCGCTCCACCTGGGCCACGACATCCACACCCAGACGGTCATGGGCGTCCAGGTGAACTCGAACGAGGTGAAGGAGCGCGCCCTCACGATCAGGGCCGCGCTGGACGGCGACGGCGGCTTCACGGCCACGGAGCTCACGGAGCACGGCACGGCGCCCATCACCGCCGTCCACGATCCTGGCCTGCTCGAGTTCATGGAGACCGCGTGGGACGAGGCGGTCCGCCGTGGCCACCCGTATGACTTCCTGGCCCCGGAGACCATCCCCAACCGTGCCGCCACCGAGGGGATGTCCGCCCGCTACGGCAAGGCCTCCAGCCGCCCGGACGGCCGGGCCGGCTTCTGGGCCTTCGACACCTCCACGTACATCCTGCCGGGCACCTACGCCGCCAGTCGCGGTGCCGTGGACGTCGCACTCACCGCCATGGACATGGTCCTCGCCGGCGAGAGGGCCGCGTACGGCCTCTGCCGCCCGCCCGGTCACCATGCCGCGCGTGCCATGTACGGAGGCTTCTGCTACTTCAACAACGCGGCCATCGTGGCGGACGAGCTGGCCCGCCGGACAGGCGAGCACGTCAGCATCCTGGACGTGGACTACCACCACGGCAACGGCACCGAGCAGATCTTCTGGCGCCGCGGCGACGTCCTCTACGTGAGCCTCCACGCCCACCCGGACCGGCAGTACCCGTACGTGCTGGGCTGGGAGGACGAGACTGGCGAGGGTCCGGGCGAGGGCGCGAACCTCAACATCCCGCTGCCGGCCAGGACCAGCGACGAGCAGTACCTCGCCGCACTGGACCGGGGCCTCTCGCGGATCGCGGACGAGCCCGGCGACATCATGGTGGTCTCGCTGGGCTTCGACACGTACCGCAAGGACCCCATCGGCGACTTCGCCGTGACCACGGAGGGCTATCACGAGGTGGGCCGGCGGGCCGCCTCGCTGGGCAAGCGCATGGTGATCCTCCAGGAGGGCGGGTACCACGTGGGCGACATCGGCGAGAACGCCCGGGCATGGCTCCGCGGCGTGGAGGGCCGGCCGTTCGCCGAGGCGCGCGTCACCCCGGAGGCGTGAGGCACCGCCACTCCGGGGAGGGAGGCGATAGGATCGGCGGCACCATGACCGATCACCAGGATCACTCCAGCCTCCGCGACCTCCCAGAGAGCGTCCGCCGCATCGTGGACGACATCGAGACCGGCGAGGACGAGGCGCCCGAGCCCGCCGCCGGAACGAGCGCCGCCGCCCCCGAGGGCCGCATCCGCGCCGCCGTGCGCGAGATCCTGCTGGACATCGGCGAGGACCCGGAGCGGGAGGGCCTGCTGGCCACCCCGGACCGGATCCACCGCATGTACCACGAGGTCACCGCGGGCTACCACGTGGACCCGGAGCGGCTCATCAACAACGCCATCTTCGAGGTGGGCTACAGCGAGATGGTGGTGGTGAAGAACATCGCCTTCTACTCGATGTGCGAGCACCACCTGCTGCCCTTCTTCGGCAACGCCCACGTGGCCTACGTGCCGGAGGGCAAGGTCCTGGGGCTCTCCAAGATCCCGCGGATCGTGGAGATGTACGCGCGCCGTCTCCAGGTGCAGGAGCGGATGACGCAGCAGATCGCGGACTTCCTCATGGAGCGCCTGCACCCGAAGGGCGTGGGCGTGGTGCTGGAGGCGACGCACCTGTGCGCGGCGATGCGCGGTGTCCAGAAGCCCGGCACGGTGATGACCACCGCGTCCGTCCTGGGCCTCTTCCGCCGGAACGACAAGACGCGAGCGGAGTTCTTCGCGCACCTGGACCGCCCCGCGCCGGGTGCCTAGGCGCCTACAATCCGCCCCATGATGACTCGACCGCTCAAGGTGCTCATCGCCAAGCCCGGCCTGGACGGCCATGACCGGGGCGCCAAGGTCCTTGCCCGCGGCCTGCGGGACGAAGGCTTCGAGGTGGTCTACACGGGCCTCCGCCAGACACCGGACATGATCGTCACGGCTGCGCTCCAGGAGGACGTGGACGTGGTGGGCATGTCCATCCTGTCCGGCGCACACATGACCCTGGTGCCAAAGGTCTGCGCGCAGCTGCGCGAGCGTGGCCTCGGCGACATCCTGGTCACGGTGGGCGGGATCATCCCGGACGACGACGTGGAGCCCCTCCGCGAGTCCGGCGTCGCCGCGGTCTTCGGCCCAGGGACCACCATCCGCGAGGTCGCGGACTTCATCCGCGCCAACGCCGCGCCGCGCGACGAGTGACCGCCGCGGACGGCACGCCCGCCGAGCGCGCGCATGTCCTGGCGACGGCCGCGCGGGCCGGTGACCGCCGCGCGCTGGCACGCCTCCTGACGGGGGTCGAGAACCATACCCGCACCGCCGAGCTGGCCCTGCGGGCCCTCTACCCGGACGCCGCCGCCTCGCACCTCGTGGGCATCACGGGTCCGCCCGGCGCCGGCAAGTCCACGCTCGTCGCCGCGCTCATCGCGGAGCTCCGGGGCCGCGGCAGGACCGTGGCCGTGGTGGCCGTGGATCCGTCGTCGCCCATCACCGGCGGCGCCCTCCTGGGTGACCGGGTGCGCATGCAGTCGTACGCGGCGGACGACGGGGTCTTCATCCGATCCATGGCCTCGCGGGGGCATGCGGGCGGGCTCTCGTCCACCTCGGCCGCCGCGGCGTCCGTGCTCGCCGCCAGCGGCTTCGACTACGTCCTGCTCGAGACCGTGGGCACGGGCCAGAGCGAGGTGGAGGTGGCCGCCGCAGCCGACACCACCGTCGTGCTCGAAGCGCCCGAGATGGGCGACGAGGTCCAGGCGATCAAGGCGGGCCTCCTCGAGGTCGCGGACATCGTGGTGGTCAACAAGGGTGACCGCCCTGGTGCCCAGCGGACCGCCGCCCAGCTGCGCGCGATGCTCACGCCGTCCGCCGCGGAGACGCACGCCGATTCCGCCGACGGCCCTGCGCCGTCCCCCCGTCGAGGCCCGCAGCCCAGGCACCCGGAGATCCTGGTCACCACCGCGGCCACCGGCGACGGCGTGCCGGCGCTGCTGGACGCGGTCATCCGCCACCGCGAGGAGGGCGTGGACGGCGTCACGAGAGTGGCCCGCCGCGGCCGCGCCGCCGCCCAGCTCCGCGCCCTCGTGGCCGAGCGAACGTGGGCCCGCCTGGACGATCCCGCCCACCAGGCCCTCGTGGACCAGGTGGTGGACGAGGTGGCGGCCCACACGCTGGATCCCTACGCGGCGGCGGACCGGCTGCTGGCCGCACTGCATCCCTGACCCGTTGGGTCACACCCGCCAACGCACGCACGATCGAACGGGAGCCCCTGATGACCATCGAGCGCGTCTTCGTCGCCGGCGCCGGCCTCATGGGCCACGGCATCGCACAGGTCCACGCGGCGGCGGGCCGCGAGGTGACGGTCTACGAGCCGGACATCGCCCGGGCGGAGGCGGGGATCGCGCGCATCACCGGCAACCTGGACCGGGCGGTGGCCAAGGGCAGGCTGGCCGAGGAGGCGCGCAGCGGGATCCTCGCGCGCATCACCGGGACCGCGGACCTCGCGGACGCGGAGGACGCGGACCTCGTGGTGGAGGCCGTCTTCGAGGACGTGGACGTGAAGTCCGCGCTCTGGGCGCAGCTGGACGGGATCGTCCAGGAGGACGCGATCTTCGCGTCCAACACGTCATCCATCGCGATCGACCGCCTGGCCGCCGCCGTGTCGGAGCCGCGCCGCGCCCGGTTCCTCGGGATGCACTTCTTCAGCCCCGTGCCCGTGATGCCGCTCGTGGAGCTGATCCGCGGGTCTGCGACGTCCGATGACGCGGCCGAGGCGGTCCGGGCGCTCGCGGGCGACCTGGGCAAGCAGGTCATCGTGTCCGCAGACCGGCCGGGCTTCATCGTCAACCGGATCCTGATCCCGCTCCTGGGCGAGGCGATGCGGGCCTACGAGCAGGGCGTGGGAACGGCGCAGGACATCGACACGGGCGCGAAGGTCGGGCTCAACCACCCGATGGGCCCGTTGGAGCTATCGGACTTCATCGGCCTCGACGTGGTGCTGGGCATCATGCGCGTGCTCCACGAGGGCTTCGGCGAGCCGCAGTTCGCGCCGCCGGCAGTGCTGGAGCGCCTTGTAGCGGAAGGGCACCTGGGCCAGAAGACCGGGCGCGGGTTCCACGCGTACCCGCGCTGAGCCGCCCGCGCAGGCGAGGCCGGCCATCAGTCGTCCTGGCGATCGGCCATCTCGCGGACGGCTCGCAGCAGGGTCGACAGGTCGAAGGGCTTCAGGAGCAGCCTGGCACCGGCGGCCTGCACCGCGGCCGGGAGCGACGGCGGAGTGGCATCCCCGGTCATGAGGATGAAACGCGTGGCCAGGCCCGGCCTGGCACGCGAGAGGGCCTCGTGGAGCTCCATGCCGGACATCCCCGGCATTCCCTGGTCTGCGAGGACGACGTCCACGTGCTCTCTTCGGGCCACCTGGAGCGCGGCGGCGGCGGTCGCCGCCTCCACGGTGCGGATGCCGGCCTTGCCGAGGGCGCGACTGATCAACACCAGCACCGCGGGCTCGTCGTCACAGACGAGGACGACCGGGGACGGTCCGGCCGCCGCGGCATCCTCCGCCGCCCCGTCCGACGGGGCCTGCCGTGATGGATGCGCCCCGCCGGCCCCGGTGGCCGGCCGGTCCTCACCGGGGTGCGGCAGGGACACTGCAGGCGGGGAAGCGTGGGCCATGGCCGGGTCCGAGGCGGCGCGGGCCGCCATCACCCAGTCCGGTTCGACTCGTGTCGCCGCGCCGCGCGCAGAGGCGTCGCGCGCCACGGCCGCTGCCGGGTGGAGCTGGGCCGGGATCCTCAGGACGAACGTGTTGGCGCCGCGCCCGGACGGCTCGTACCGGAGGTCTCCGCCCTCGGCACGCAGGAGCATGCGCGCGACGAGCAGGTCCTGACCGCCCCGCGAGGGGACATGCCCGGCCGGCGAGATGCCAGCGGTGTCCGGAGCATCGAAGAGGTGGCCAGCGGCGGCCGGGGCGACGGCGGGAGCGGAGTCCTCCACCACCAGCTCCACGAAGGGTGCGGACAGCTCTCCCGCGAGACGACCGGAGATCCGCATCGAGCCGCTCGCCTGGCGCCCGCCGAGCGCCGCAAGCGCGTCCAGCGTCACGAGCAGCAGGGCATGCCGGACGGCTGCCGCGTCTGCGAGGAGATCCGGGAGCCCCTCGCTGATCTCCACCGAGACGTCAACTCCGATGAGGAGGTGGGCTTCCAGCTCCATCATCCCGCGCACCAGCGTGGTGGGGCGCACGGGCATCGCGGCGTGCGGCCGGATCCGGACCAGCTCCGTGAGCTCGCGCATCAGGCGGTGGACTCGGCCTGCCGCGTCGGCTGCGAGCTGGGCCTCCTCGTGCAGGTCCCTCGGCACGCGGCTGTCAAGCCGAAGCATGGCCGAGAACGCCATCAGGGCGCCCAGCGGGTTGGCCATCTCATGCCAGACACCGCCGGCCAGCTGGGACAGGGCGCGCGCCCGGGCGGCCAGCACGGGTTCAGAGGCACTGCAATCCAGTGCCGGTGTCACGGCAGGGTCGCCGCCGCCCTCCGGGGGCCGGCTCTGAGGCTTGCGCGGGTCGGACACGCCATCTCCGATGGGATGCGCTGGACCGTCATCGTACCCGCCGTCCGGGCCCTGCGCGACGCCGCCGTCAGCGGCCCCCGGCTCGTGTGACGGGTGTAGAGTCGCGGCCATGGAAGCCTCGTCCGGACCCAACGGCAACGTCTACCTCGTCAGCGCCGCCCGCACGCCCATCGGCCGCTTTGGCGGCGCCCTCGCGGATGTCCCGGCCGTGGAGTTGGGTGCCGTGGCCATCCGCGCGGCGGTGGAGCGGGCGGGCCTCCCCGCGGGCACCGCGTTCGACGAGGTGATCATGGGCCAGGTGCTCCAGGGCGGCGCCGGCCAGGCACCCGCACGGCAGGCGCTCCTGCGTGCCGGAGTGGGGGAGACCACGCCCGCCACCACGATCAACAGGGTCTGCGGCTCCGGCCTCAAGGCGATCATGTACGCGGCGGCGGGCATCCGGGCCGGTGACGGTGACCTGTACGTGGCGGGCGGCATGGAGTCCATGGACCAGGCGCCGTTCCTGCTCCGCAAGGCTCGCTTCGGCTACCGCCTCGGCAGCGGCTCCGTGGACGACAGCGCCGTGGCGGATGGCCTCTGGTGCGCCGTGGATGACTGCCACATGGGCACGCACGCGGAGCGCGTCGCGATCCACTCGCACGTGAGCCGCGAGGACCAGGACGCCTTCGCGCTGGACAGCCACCGCAAGGCCGTGGCGGCGCAGGACGCCGGCAGGTTCGATGCGGAGATGGCGCCGGTGACGCTGCGTGATGCCAAGGGCCGCGAGACCGTCGTCGCGGTGGACGAGAGCCCGCGCCGCGACTCCACCGCGGAGGCGCTGGCCCGTCTCCGGCCCGTCTTCGCGCTGCCGGACGGCGAGGACCGCGGCGACGCGACCGCGGGCACCGTGACGGCGGGCAACGCCCCGGGCATCACGGATGGCGGCGCGGCGGTCGTGGTGGCCTCGGAGCGGGCGGTTGAGCGCCACGGCCTCACGCCGCTCGCGCGGATCGCGGGCTACGCGCAGGCGGAGACCACGCCCAAGTGGCTCTTCCTGGCACCCATCGAGGGTGTGCGGGCGCTGGAGCGCCGGACCGGGATCGCGCCGCGCGACTACGACC
>CAIYZX010000071.1 GCA_903930745.1 uncultured Chloroflexota bacterium
ATCGATCCATCGCAGGCGCTCACGCTCGCGGAGGCGCTCACCGCGCAGACGCAGGGGGCGGCGCACGCGCTGGGGATCGGCTCCACGGGGGCGGGCACGCTGGAGCCCGGGTCGCCCGCGGACCTCGCGTGGTTGCCGGTGGACCCGGTGACCGCGGATCCGCTGGCGCTGCCGGGACTCACCGCCCTGGAGACGTGGCGCGCGGGCGAGTCCGTCTACGTGTCGCCGCTGGCGTAGGGCGCCCCGGGGCAGTTGTGGCCGGCGCATGGGGCCTGACGTGGTGCCGACGCAACCCACAGTTGATGAAACCGGGAGCGGTGGCCCCGCCGGGCGTCCGGGAGGGCACGCCGCCCGGGGTTTCCCAACGGTGAGTTGGGGAAACCCGGAGCGACGACACGTTCCGGCTCCCTCGTTCCCGGTTTCATCAACTGGCAGTTGTGGCCGGCCCAGACGGAAGTGGCGCGAGGGCGGGGACGGCGGCGGCGCCTAGACGATCCGGCGCAGCAGCTCGAAGACCGGGAGTGCGGCGGCGTAGAGGTCGCAGAGCAGGTCCGCCAGGGCCGGCGAGGCGATGTCCGCGTCCGAGAGCTGCGTCCCGAAGATCATGTCCTTGAGCCGGAGCAGGTCCGCGTCCGGGTGGTCCTTGGCGTAGGGCGCCGGCACGCGGGCCAGCCGCTCACCGGTGAGGCCATCGGGGAACGCGGCGCGGAACCCCGGGTCATCGACGGCCGCATGGACGGCACCCGGATCCGTGGCCACCAGCGAGCGCCAGGCCAGGATCACCGGCTGCTCCGGGCGATGGACGCCACCACCCGCCATGACGTCCCCGGGCTCGATGTGCAGGTAGCCGCCCGGCCGCCCGGACCCGCCCGCCACGGGGAACTGGGCCGCCGCGGACGTCTTGTACGGGCTCTTGTCCTTCGAGAACCGGGTGTCGCGGTGGATCCGGAACGGCGACCGAGCAGGGTCGGCCGTGAGCGGCAGCCCGCGCTCGCGGAACCGCTGGTCCAGCGCCACGCAGAGGGCCTCCATCGGTCGCTTCAGCAGCCGCTCGTGCTCCGCCTTGCGGGGCGTGAACCAGGCACGGTCGTTGTTGGCGGCGAGGCTCGCGAGGAACTGCACCGCGTCCGGCGAGAAGCCATCGAACGTGACGGGCCGGGCGGCGGACGAACTGGACACGGGGCACTCCAAGGGCGCTGGGACGGGTGCGCGAACCGTACACCGTGGAGCCGGCCGCGGCACACGAGCGCCGGCCGCAGTCCAACGGCCAGCCCCCGGAGCAGCGGCGATGCCCGGACGACACCGGTCCCTTCCGGTGCCGCCCGGGCATGGTGCCCTCGCGACAGCGAGTGTGCGAGCTGGGAGCTGGGGGCTGGGGAGCCAGGGAGCGGGGAGCGCCCTAGCGGAAGAGGAAGTCCGTGGAGCCGATGACCGGCATCGGGATCGGCGTGCTGTACCGGTAGGCGCCGGCAGGCAGCGACAGGTTGCCCAGCAGCTTCGTCCGCATCGTCGCGAGCTCCGCACGCTGCGCGTCCGTCAGCGACTGGCCAACCTCGGCGAACGCCGTGGCGTAGGAGGCGACCATCGCCCCGTCCAGCCGGCCGTACGTGGTCATCAGCGTGGCGACGCCCGCGGCATCGATCGTCCCACCGGTCATCGCCACCCGCAGCTTCGCGGCCACGGCACGACGGGTCTCCACGATCCGGCCCAGCGAGGTCCGGTTCTGGTCAACGAGGCCCGTGATCAGCGCGGCCTGCTCCGGGTCCAGGACCGCCAGCAGCGCGGCGCCCAGGTTGCCGGTGAGCGTGGTGTCGATGCTGTAGCCCGGGTTCCCAACCGCCGGCGCGTCCTTGAGGTAGAACGACCCGAAGTACGTCCCATGGCGCTCCGGGCAGAAGTACGTGTCCGCCTCGATGGAGCCTGCATACCAGCTGAACATGTC
>CAIYZX010000072.1 GCA_903930745.1 uncultured Chloroflexota bacterium
CATGGCGGACCAGCATCCACTCCCGGAAATCCGCCTTGGTCGCGTCGTCCTTGCGCGTGAGCAGGATGATGGCCTTGAACATCAGCCGGGCTTCCTCGTGCGGGCTCCGGGACGGCCCCCGGCGGCGAGGACGACGCAGACGAGGAGCTCGTCCGGGAGCGGCGCATCCGTCACGGCGATCGTGGCGGCGTCCATCTCGTTGAAGCTCCAGATGTCGTCCTTGTTGGTGATGGGCATCGTGATGGCGGCACCGGCCGATGCCACCAGCTTGGTGGACGGGATGATGGCCGCTCCCCCGCCGATGGCCGCCCGCACCGGGGCGCCGAAGCGCGGGTGGATAACCGCGGCGGCATGCTCGATCTCGCCTGCGAGCCCCACGATGCAGCCCTTGCCGTACCCGGTGACGGGCGCGTCCGGGCCCAGGGCGGCGGCGGCCCGCTGACCCAGGAGTGCTGCCACGTCTGCGCCCAGCGCCTCCAGCTCTGCGAGGTCCGCCGTGTACGAGCCGGCGAGCGGGTTGCGGATCGCCGCGGCGGCGACAACCTTGCGGACGGGGGCCTCCAGCGCGCGACCGCCGGAGGCATACGTCTCCTCCACGGCCACCACCAGCTTGCGGATCTCCACGGGCACCTCCACGGACGGCCACGCACCCGGGCGGGACCGGGCGGGCGTGCTGGTGCCACGCTACTCCACGAGAGGCCGGCCGGTGGCCCCGTCCCGCTACGGGACGTTGACGGTCATCACCGGCGCGGGGCACGACGCGAGCAGGCTCTTCAGCGCGGACCGCTCGCGGCTGTCCACCTTGAGGCCCCAGCGGACCTTGGTGGCCACCCACTGGTTGGCGTACGTGCAGCGGAACGAGACCTTCGCAGGCAGCCAGTCCGCCGGGTCCTTGTCGCTCTTGCTGCGATTGGACGCGGCGGAGACCGCCCGAAGCGACGCACCGGCCCCAAGATCGTTCGCATAGGCGCGCCGCCGGGCCGCGGTCCACGACCAGGCGCCGGAGTCCCAGGCCTCCTTGAGCGCCACCAGGTGGTCAATGTCAAAGGTGGACGGGTCCGTGGTCCAGACGCCGTCATAGGCGGAGTACCACTTCCCGCCGTGGATGGCGCAGCCGGAGCCGATGGTGACGGCGCGCGTGGACTCCTTGATCAGCACCTCGTCCCGGGTGTCGCAGCCATCGCCGTCCGCATCGATCCAGTGCTCGAACTTCGCGCGGTCATAGCCCCAGTAGTGCTCCGCGGCCGTGGAGAGCCGGGCGAGCAGCTGGAGCGGCGTGCCGGTGACCTTCGTGACGGCGCCGGCGGGGACCGCAAGGGCGACGACGAGGAGGAGCGCGGCGGCAACGGCCACGAGGCGGCGGGGGCGGAGCGGCGAACGGCGGGTGGGCATGCGGGCAGCGTACGCCTCCCCGTGTGCCAGCTGCATGGCACGGGGCACCGTCCGCGTAGGCGTGTTCTGACAACTCGAGGGGTTGCGACGACTGCACACGACGCGACCCTTGACCTACCATCGATCGCACCGGGGCGCCCCACCTGCATTGATGGGCTCCCCTTGCGGCTCACGAGCGCTGACTGGAGGGTGTCCGATGCTTGAGTTCCACTCCGCGAACACGCGGTCCGTCAACCCGCAGCGGGCGGTGGCGGAGGCGCTGGAGATCGCCTACGGCATTCCCGACCCGCAGCCGGACCTCGTCCTTGTCAACGCCACCGTTGGCCATGACCTCGTGGCCCTCTCGCGCGCGATCACGGCCATCTGCCCCAAGGCCCGTGTCCTGGCCGCGTCCTGCGCCGGCACGGTGGGTCGCGAGGGCCCGGGCGAGTCGCTCCATGACATCGCGGTCATGGGCATCAGCGGCGAGGGCTACACCGTGGCCCACGTGGACGGCCTCTTCGGCGACACGTCCTTCGAGAAGGGCGCGGAGCTCGCCCGGGGTCTCGCGGGCACGCCGCACCCGGTCACCATGGTGTACCTGCTGGCGTCCGGCATCGACATCGCCAACGACCAGGTGCTCGCCGGCATGGAGTCCGTGCTGGGCCGGGACGTGGTGATCTTCGGCGCCACCTCGTCCGACCAGATGCAGGGCGTGGCCACGTTCCAGGCGGTGGACGGCGAGCTCTTCCAGCACGCGGCGTTCGCGGTTGGCATCTGGGACCCCTCGCTCGTCATGGAGACGGCGGCCACGCACGGCTTCGTCGCCGCCGGAGACCCGTTCACCGTCACGAAGGCGAAGGGCAACCGGATCATCGAGCTGGACGGCATGCCCGCCTGGCCTGCGTTCCTGGAGCGCATGGGCCTTCCGGCCACGGCAACGGAGGCGGACACCATCCCGATCGGCGCCCTCGCGGAGGAGCTGTCCGCGGACCTCGCGGACGAGTACGGCAACGGCCACATCCTGCGTGTCGTCACCCACCACACGGAGGCCGGCGAGCTGGTGTACGCCACGGACTGCCCCGTGGGCACGAAGCTCTGGCTCACCTTCCGCGACGAGGACCGGATCTTCAACGACATGGACCGGATGCTGGGCGTCCTCACGGATCGTCACCCGGACATGGCGCCCATCGCGGTCTTCCAGGCGGACTGCCTGGCCCGCGGCCGGCGCCTCTTCAACCGGGTCATGAAGGAGGAGCTGGTCCACCGGATCCAGGAGCCGTTCACGAACGCGGGCGTCGTACCGCCGTGGTTTGGGATGTACGGCTTCGGCGAGTACGCCCACCTTGGCGGCCGCAATGCCTACCACAACTACACGACCGCGCTTGGCGCCGTGTACCGCAAGGGCTAGAACGGAGCACGCTCGTGCACGAGGGGTCTCCGGGGACGCCCCGCGTGGTTGATGCCGCGGCCTACAGCCTGCTGCAGCAGCAGCTGATCACCACGCGGGCGCGCCTGGACCGCCAGGTCAGCCAGCTCACGCGCCTCAACCAGCTCTCGGACCGGCTGTTGCGGCGGCCGGATGAGCACGCCGTCGCAGAGGTCTTCGCGGAGGCCGTGGTGGACGTGCTGGACCTGGCGGTTGGAGCCGTATGGGTCCTGCCCAGGGGCAACCCCAACCTGGACCCGGACTTCGCCGTCTTCGGCTCGCCCGTGCCCCTCGTGGAGTGGACTGGGGCGGGTCGCAGGATCGCTGACTGGCTGGCCGGGGTCCCCTCGCGCGGAGCCGTCCGGCTGGACCCGGGGATCGCGGGCTCGCTGCCGGGACCCGGGATCGTGGAGCCGCTGGTCTGCCGTGCCGTGACCCGTGACGGCACGTGCGCCGCGTTGGTGCTGGCGGCGAACACACGCCTCGTGGCGGGCATGGACGTGCCGGATGGCGAGGACACGGCGGCGCTCCTGACCCTGCTGGCGGAGAAGATGGCGGCGCACATCGACAGCAGCGCGGATCGCCGGCTCATCGACGACCAGGTCCAGCAGCTCTCGGAGTCCGAGCAGCAGATGGAGCGGGTCCTGCGCAGCACGAACGACGGCTGGTGGGACTGGGACCTGCGCAGCAACCAGTGCTTCGTCTCGGCACGCTGGCAGGAGCTCACCGGCACGCTGGACGAGTTCCCGCTTCGCGAGGGCTTCTGGCTGCAGCAGATCCACCAGGACGATCGGGCCACCTTTGGGGGGGCGCTGGACGCGGCCATCGCGGGAGGCGCACCGGTCGTGGAGATGGAGGTGCGCCTGGTCCGCCCGGACGGCACGGAGTTCCCGGCGCTGATCCGCGGCACGGTGGCGACGGACGCGGACGGGCGGGCCAACCGGTTCGCCGGATCCGTCCTGGACCTCACGGAACGGAAGCGCCAGGAGGAGGAGCTGCGGCGCGTGGAGGCGCGCCTGCTGGAGTCCGCGAAGCTCGAGGCGCTCGGCGTCCTCGCCGGCGGCATCGCGCACGACTTCAACAACCTGCTCGCGGCCATCATGGGCAACATCGACCTCGCCCGGGCGGAGCTCGAGGAGGGGGACTTCGCGGACCGGACCCTCGAGGCGGCGGAGCGCGCGGCGGAGCGCGCGGCGGAGCTGGCCCGGCAGATGCTCGCGTACTCCGGGCGCGGCACGTTCTCGGTTGGCCCCGTTGCGGTGGGCGACCTGCTGCGCGACATGGCGGACCTCGTGCGCAGCTCCGTGGCGAAGAGCGCCACGCTGGTCCACGACCACGAGCCCGGGCTGCCGTTCGTCCGCGCGGACCAGACCCAGCTGCGCCAGGTGGCGCTCAACCTGATCGTGAATGCATCGGACGCCCTGGGCGGCGAGCCGGGCGAGATCCGGATGCGGACGGCGATGACCACGCTGGCGTCCGGTGACCCGGCGGTGATCCAGGGGACGGACGCAGCACCCGGCGAGTACGTGATGCTGGAGGTGTCGGACACCGGACGCGGCATGGACAAGGCCACGCTGGCCCGCATCTTCGACCCCTTCTTCTCCACGAAGTCCGCCGGGCGCGGCCTGGGACTGGCGTCCACGCTGGGCATCGTGAAGGGTCACAAGGGAGCGCTGCGCGTATGGAGCGAGCCGGGTCGCGGCACCCGGTTCCAGGTGCTACTCCCGCCGCTGCCGCAGGCGACCCCCGGCGTGACCATCGCGGCAGTGCCGGAGCCGGAGGCCCCCGTCACGGGCCGGGTCATGGTGGTGGACGACGATACCGGCGTCCGGGCCGTGGCCCGGCAGGCGCTGGAGCGCGCGGGCTTCTCGGTCATCGAGACCAGTGACGGCCCGGAGGCCGTGCAGATCTTCGGGCTTGCGCCGGACCGGATCGATGCCGTGTTGCTGGATGTGACGCTCGCCACCACCGATGGCCTCACGGTGCTGGCACAGCTCCGTGAGATCCGGCCGCAGATCCCCGTGGTGCTGTGCTCCGGCTGGAGCAACCAGGAGGTGGCAGGGCGCCTCGCGGAGACGCCGCTCACGGACTTCGTGCAGAAGCCGTTCCGGGCGCACGCCGTGGTGGAGGCGATCCGCCGGCAGCTGCGTCTTGCCCGCCTGGACGAGGAGCCGAGCGGGGCTAGCCCGACTGGCCCCTTCGGGATGCTGCCGGCAGGTGGATCGTGATCACGGTCCCGGTGCCGGGTCCGTCGCTCGCCGCCTCGATCCGGCCCCCGTGGAGCTCCACGATGTCGCGCGAGAGGGCAAGCCCCAGGCCCAGGTGACCGGCACCGCGATCATCGGGGCCCGTGAACCCTCGCCGGAACCGCTCGAAGACGTGCGGCAGGAAGCCCGGAGCAATGCCGCTCCCGTGATCCTCCACGCGCAGGATCACGCCACCACCGGCCCCATCCGCCATGTTCGCCACCAGCGTCACCGTGACCACGGTGCCGGCGGGCGAATGGCGGATCGCGTTGTCCAGCAGGTTCCGGACCACCTGGCCCAGGCGGTCCGCGTCCACCGGGATCGCCAGGCTCGGGTCCAATGCGGCCTCCAGCCCAACCCCCGCCTCCTCCGCGGTGGGCGTCAGGCTGTCGATGGCGTCCCCGATCACGGGCGCCACCCGCTGCACCACCCGTCGCACCCCGAGGTTGCCGGAGATGGCCCGCGATGCGTCCAGCAGCCCTTCCGTGAGGACGCGCTGCGCCTCTGCGTTCCGCTCGATGGCCTCGAGCGCCTCCCGCTCGCGACCCACGGCCTTGCCGCTCGCCAGGAGCCTGGCCCACAGGAGCACGGCCGCGAGCGGCGTCCGCATCTCGTGCGAGACCATCGCGAGGAAGTCGTCGCGAACCTTGAGCGCAGCCTCCGCTGCGGCACGCGCCTCCTGCTCCTGGACGAGGAGCCTGGCCTGCTGGGTCTCCATCAGCTTGCGGCGGGTGATGTCGCTGTACACGAGCGCAACCTGGTTGCCGCGCTCACCCTCCATCTTCGTGGCGTGGAGGTCGAACCAGCGGCCCACCTTGGGGATGTGCTGCTCCCATCGCTCCCCCACGCCGGACCTCTGCACCCGGTCCAGGCGCTCCAGGAGCCCTGGATCCAGCGCCCCCAGCAGGTCCAGCGCGCGCCGTCCGGTGGCATCTCGGGCACCGGTCACCAGCTGTTGGGCGGCGTTGGACTCCACGACAAGGAAGTCAACCGAGCTGCCCGTCTCGTCCCGCAGGAGCTCCACCACGGAGAACCCCTCGTGCATGGAGGCGAACAGCGACCGGTAACGTGCCTCGCTGAGCTCGAGTGCGGCTCGGGCCTCGTGCTGGGCAGTGACGTCGAGGACGTTCCCGTCCAGCGCCACCGCCCGGCGCGGCTCACGGTTGAACGTGGTCTGCGCGGTGACCGCCATCCACCGCTCCTGGCCGCCGGGCAGCCGGACGCGCATCTCGGTGCGCATCGCGCCGTGCCCGGCCGGGTCCAGCGCGGAGCGGATCTCCCGGAAGACGCGGTCCTGGTCGTCGGCGTGGACCAGGGTGGACATCCACTCGAACGGGCGAGGGCGTGCGTCCGGTGGCAGCCCGGCCATCGCCAGGAGCCGGGGATCCACCTCCACCTCCACGGTGTCCACGGACCAGTGGAAGGTGAACAGATCGGCTCCAGGCTGGCCCGGCGCCGGGAGCCGCGTCTGGCGATGCGGGCTCCCGCGCAGACGGACGGGATCCGCCACGGGCACCGGGCGCGGCCCCTGGTCGGCGCCGGTCACGCCGGGGTCGCCGGTCACGCCGGGGTCGCCGGTCACGCCGGGGTCGCCGGTCACGCCGGGGTCGCCGGTCACGCCGGGGTCGCCGGTCACGCCGGGGTCGCCGGTCACGCCGGGGTCGCCGCCTCGCTGCCCGGGATCCGGCACCCGCAGCCGGTCCTGCTCAGCTCTCGGCGAGGACGACCACGCGATCGCCCGCCGCGAAGGCGCGACGCGCGTCGCGGCCCGGGTTCAACACGACGCCGTACGCGGCGCCGGCATCCTGGGCGCTGCTCGCGGACCGCCATCCCAGGGCCACCTCGCCCCGCTGCTGCGCCGCGGCCTGGAGCGTGGCGAACGACACGTCCGTGCCGGGTGTGACGTAGTCGGCGGCATCGCGCAGGTAGATCTCGGCCCCATCCGCATCAAACAGATCGCGGAAGACGTCGTCCAGCTCCGGAGTCTCGGCGATCTGCGCCAGGAGCAGCGACAGGACGCGGGAGCTGACCACGAAGTCGTCCGCGCGGCTGACCTCGGCCAGCTCGCGGTTCCGCTCGTCCAGCATCTCGGACACGATGGAGAACCGGCTGCCTGCCTGCTGGCCGATGTCGCGGAGATGCAGCAGGGCCAGGAGGGTTCGGGCATCGGCCATCTCCGGGTCGCGATCGTCCGCTTCGCACAGGACGATGACGTGGTCGAAGGACGGGATGTCCAGCGAGTCCAGCACGGCGCGGTCCGTGGTGGACTCGACGCGAACCTGGAGGTCCAGGTTGTGGAGCGAGGTCAGGCCGGCTGCCTCGTCCTGCAGCCGCTGGAGCGGGGAGACCGCCACCAGGGTGGAGCCGGGTGCGACGTAGCCGTCCAGCTCGCGGACCAGGAGCTCCGCGCGCCGGTTCCACCCCAGGATCAGGGTGCGCTCCGGTGCGGGCTTGCGCTCCGTGGGGGCCACGATGGCCTGGCTCTCAGCCTGCTCCGGACCCGCGAGGTGGGCAAGACCGTGGTCCTCCGCGAGGACGACGAGCGCGTCGCCGGCCTCGATCCTCGTCCCCGGCGAGGGGCACAGCTGGGCAGCGCCGTTGCGCACGATGCCGGCCGGGATGCCACCCGCCATGGTGGCGACGACCTCGCCGAAGGTCTTGCCGAAGGCGTCCGCAACCTGGACCACGTGCAGCTCGTTGCCGGAGAAGTCCAGGATCTCGCCGTAGATGGCGGAGAGGCCGGACTGGCGGCACGTCTGGGCGATGATCCGGCTGATGAGGTCGTCCGCGAGCAGGAGATGGACCTCGTCGCCGGCGATCAGCTTGGCGATGTCCACCGAAGCGTGGTCCTTGACCTCCGCCACGATCCGGTACGACTCCTTGCGGCGGTCGTTGCGCCCGGTCAGCGCGAGGATGGTCTTGAGGACGTCCACGTCCGGGTCCTCGCCCTCGCTCTGGAGCACGATGATCGCGCGCGCCTCGTCAGGGTTGGCGATGCGCAGATCGGAGAGCGAGGTGGGGCGGCCGCTGCGGCAGACCACGCGGACCCTCCGTGACAGCGTCACCCGCTCGCGGATGGCGTCCTCCATCTCCACCCGGTCCTGGTCCGCCATGACCACGATGACCGTCTGGCGCCGGCCCACGCCCGCCTCGATGAGCTGGCTGATCACCGGGAAGACCTGCTGGCTCCAGCCCAGGATGAGGACGTGGTCGCGCTCCAGCACGCGGCTGCGGCCCTTGCGGAGGTCGGCGAGCTTGTCCGAGAGGCCGTTGTTCAGGATGCCGATGAGCGTGGAGATGACGAAGATGCCGCCGAAGGTGACGGCGAGCATGCCGGCCATGAAGGTGGCGGACCCGGTGTCGCCGCCCATGGTGCCGCTGTCCAGCGTGCGGAGCAGGGACATCCAGAGGAGCGTGGGGAGCCCCAGGTTCTGGTCGTCGCCGCCCGCCGCAACCACGATGACCGTGATGCCCACGATCAATGCGACGGAGACCACGAAGAGCCCCACGATCAGCGCGACGGTGCCGCGCTCCATGAAGCGGTCGAAACGGTAGCTCAGGCGCTCGCGCCAGCCGGGTGCATCAGGCAGTCGGTCCATGCGCGGGATGATGCCTCAGCGCG
>CAIYZX010000073.1 GCA_903930745.1 uncultured Chloroflexota bacterium
GCCTCGTCCTTCTTGGGATCCTCGGCCGGGATGCCGTTCATGCCCGCCGGGCTGAGGCCCAGGAACTCCATGAACATGGACATGGTGTTGGCCGTGAACTGGCCACCGCAGGCGCCGGCGCCGGGGCAGGAGCCGCTCTCCGCCTCGTACAGCTCTTCCAGGGTGATCTTGCCCGCGCGGTACGCGCCGATGGCCTCGAACACCGTGACCACGTCCGCGGGCTTGCCCTTGTAGGTGCCCGGCATGATCGTGCCGTTGTAGAGAACGAGGCCCGGGATGTCCAGGCGGCCCAGCGCCATGGCGCCCGCCGGGATCGTCTTGTCGCAGCCCACGAGGCAGACGATGCCGTCGAACAGGTGGCCGCGCGCCACGAGCTCGATGCTGTCCGCGATGACCTCACGGCTGATCAGCGAGGCCTTCATGCCCTCGGTGCCCATCGAGACGCCGTCGCTGACGCTGACCGTGCCGAACTCCATCGGCGTGCCGCCCGCCGCCCGGATGCCCTCCTTCACGAACTCCGCCAGCCGCCGCTGGTTGAGGTTGCAGGGCATGGTCTCGATCCACGTGGTGGCCACGCCCACGATGGGCTTGGCGAGATCGTCGTCCGTGAAGCCAACGGCCTTGAGCATGGCGCGCGCCGCCGCCCGGTCCGGGCCGTCCGTGAGCGCGTGGCTCTTGCGCTTGCCGGGATCGACGGGACGGGAATAGGGCAGGGGGCGGTCTGACATCGATGTGGCCTCAGCGTGCTGGCGCGGCGAGCGGGTGGGTGGAGCCGGGTCGTGTTGGCGGTGGGCGGGATCCGGTGGGATCGGCGCCAAGTATCGCGCGAGTGCGGGGTGCGGTGCCATGCGCGGCGCCCGGCCACCCTCCCTCCCCGGTGGTCCTCATGCGCTGAGCATCGGCCAAGTCGCCCGGCGACTCGCTCGATGGTGCGCCGAACACGGGGCCTTGAGGTCAGCCCGGCAGCCGCTCCGCAACCCAGCCGTCCACCACCTCGCGCAGCGTGGCCAGGGCGAGCGCCCCGTTGCCCAGCAGCGTGTCGTGGAAGGCGCGGATGTCGAAGCGCGAGCCCAGCCGCTCACGGGCCGAGGACCGCAGTCGGAGCATCTCCAGCTGCCCGGTCTTGTAGGCCAGCGCCTGGCCCGGCATCCCGATGTAGCGGTCCACCTCGTTCACGATGTTGTTCGGCGCGAGGGCGGTGTGGGCGGTCATGAAGTCGATCGCCTCCTGGCGCGTCCAGCCCAGCGCGTGCATGCCCGTGTCCACGACCAGGCGCGAGGCGCGCCACGCGTCGTACGAGGCCACGCCGATCCGGTCCAGGTCTGACGCGTAGAGCCCCATCTCGTCCGCGAGCCGCTCGGTGTACAGCCCCCAGCCCTCGAAGAACGCGGTGGGCCCAAGGTGCTTGCGGAACTCGGCGGCCAGCGGAACCTCCTGGCCGATCGCGATCTGCAGGTGGTGGCCCGGGACGCTCTCGTGGTACGTCAGCGCCTCGAACTCGTAGCGCGGCCGGGTCTCCGGGTGCCCCGTGTTCACGTAGTACTGGCCGGGGCGCGAGCCGTCCGGGGCGGGCTGGCGGTAGTAGGCGATGGTCTGGTCGTCCTCCTCGTGCGTGCCGATGCGGACCACCTCGCAGGGGGCCAGCGGCAGGCGGCCGAAGAACGCGGGGATCGCCTCGTACGCCCGGGCGAGGCCGGCTCGGGCGGCCGCCTCGATCTCCTCGCGCGTGCTGAAGTAGAGCGCGGGGTTGGTCCGCAGGCCGTGGAGGGCGTCTGCGAGGGAGCGGGCGCCGAAGACACGGCCGGAGAGGTCCAGGATCTCGCGGTCGATGCGCTCGATCTCGGCGAGGCCCAGGTCGTGCAGCTCCTGCGGCGCGAGGCCCAGGGACGTGTGCACGCGGATCAGGCGCCGGTAGCCGTCCTGGCCGCCCTCCACGTGGCCCATGCCGGGATGGTCGTTGTCGCGGGCCTTCGGGAGGAGCTCGTCCGCGAGCGTGGCGCGGAGGCGCTCGAAGGCCGGGCGGATGTCCGTGGCGACGGCGGCCGAGAGGTCGCGGGCGAAGCGCTCGTGCTCCGCGGCGGACCAGGTGCCGGCGTCAACGTGGGCGCGGGCGTCCTCGATGGGGGCGAGGAGCGGCCAGTCCGCGTCCGGCGTGGCGAGGAGGCGGTCCATGAGCGCGAGGCCCCGGTCCAGTGTGGCGCGCGGGGCGACGCGGCCCTCGCGCAGGCCGCCCAGCAGGGACCGCCCGTAGGCGTCGGCGAAGGGGCCCATGGCGCGCCAGCGGGCGACCATCGCCTCGGCATCGGCCGCGGTCTCCAGGCGCGTGTACGCGGGCAGGTCCACGAGCGCGGTGGGCACGCCGTCCAGCGGATCCAGGTGCCAGTCCGTCAGCTCGGCGTCGATGGCCGCGATGTCGCCCGTGATGGACTCCGCGAGCGCGGAGCGGGTGATCCTCGCCTGGGCGTCCCAGGCCCCGGCCCCGGTCCTGGTCTCGGCCTCGGCCGCTTCGTCAAGCGCGGCCACGCGGTCCGCCAGGACGGTGAGGCGGGCACGGTTCGCGGCATCGGCCTCCGGCGTGGGTTCGGGGAGCAGGTGGTCGTACCGGTGGTCGCCGATGGCGGTGGCCATCATCGGGCTCGCTGCGAGGTACGCCTCCCAGTAGTCGGCGGCGATGGCGGCGAGGCTGGCGGGGAGCGGCGCTGCAGGGGTCATGGCGGGCATCGTAGCGGGCCGGTGCCCATGCCCGTCAGCCGCGGCCCGGCGCCCCGGCGGCCCGGCGGCCCGGCGGCCCGGCGCAGCCGGGGATCAGCGGACGCAGGCGCCCGTGTCCACCTTGGAGGTCCGGCCCACCGCGGGGGCGATTCGCGTGGCCACCGACGCGGGCGTGAGCGCATACCCCACGGACGGATCCGTCTTTGACTCGGCGAAGACCAGGCCGCCCACCGTCCCGTCGCCCAGCACGAGCGGCCCGCCGGAGTCGCCGGGGTTCACCTCGGCGCGCAGCTCCAGGATCTGGCGTGTGACCTTCGTGGTCCCGTAGATGTCGCGGCCGGTGGCCGGGTACTCGCCCGCCACGGCTGCCGGCAGGATCATCAGCGGCCCGCCGCCCGTGTAGCCCAGCGCCGCACCCTGCGTGCCCCGGTCCGGGGACGACGTCGCGAACCGCAACACCGTCCCGCCCAGTCCGCGGACGTAGAGGACGGCCACGTCCAGCTCCGGGTCGAAGAGCACGGGCACGGCGTCCAGCACCTTGTCGCCCAGCTCCACGGTGATGCTGGTCCCGCCCGCCACCACGTGCGCGTTCGTCACCAGGTAGTCGCGTGCGAACAGGAAGGCCGTGCCGCTGATCTGGACCTTGCACGCGGCGGTGGTGATGCGAGCGGTCCCGCTGATCGCCTGGTCCGCGATCTTCTTCGCCAGCGTTGCCGGCGGCGTGTCAACGGGCTCCAGCGGGATGGGCTCGAGGCCCACGAAGACCGCCGGCAGGCCGGACGAGTCCAGGGCCGCCGCGATGTCGCCGATCACCTCCGTGGCCGGTGGCAGGAACCGGTCCGTGAGGCGTACGGCCGTGGACGTGGAGGCCTGGCGCGCGAGGGTGGGGAAGGGGCCGGCGGCGAGCAGCCCGCCCGCCAGCCAGACGATGAGGACGGCCTGGGCAGCGCCAACGAGCCCGCCCGCGACCCGGTCCAGGCTGCCCAGGACGTCGCCCATCCGGTCGGCGGCGGCGCGCCCCAGCGCGGACCCGATGGCCTCGCCGATGACGATGGCCACCAGCAGCACGCCGATCACCGCGAGCGCCCGGGGGATGGGCTCAAGCGACGTGGTGTGTTCCATGACCCACGGTGCGCCGTTGATCGCGAGGAGGAGCCCGCCCAGGGCGCCGGAGATGCCGCCAATCTGCGGGAGGGCACCCGTCTTGACCCCGGCGATGACCGCGACGAGGACGAGGAGGATGGCGGCGATGTCGAACGGGTTCACGCCGCGAGTATCCGCGACGAGGCCGATTGGTGCCGGGGAGCGCCCGGCACCGGGCTCAGGTCAGGCGGGGATCTCCACCGTGATGGGGGCCGCGATGCCGAAGACGTTGATGACGTACGTGCCGGTCGCGAGCTCGCCCAGGTCCACGGTGAAGCCCTTGTAGACGGCCAGCTCGATGCACATGACCCCGCGCTGGGCCATGCCCTCGTTCACGGTGACGGTGAAGTCCGCGCCGTCCTGCTCCACGAGCACGCCGGCGAGCGCGCTGCACGGCTCCACGCCGCTCCACCACTCCACCTGCAGGGTCACGTGGTGGCCCTTGACGCTGGCCGCGGCGTTCACCGCGCTCACGGCGTGGACGTCCGTGAGACCCTCGAGGATCGTGACGAACGTGGGCTCCGGGTTGACTGCATCGCCACCGTTGCCGCCCGGGACCGGCTCGGGGGGAGGCGGGACCACGCCGCCCGTGCTCCCGCCGGTGCTCCCGCCGGTTCCGCCGCCGGACGCGGGGTCCGTGGAGCGGTCGCCGGTGCCGATCCCGGTGGTGTCCGTGGACCCGGGGACCGCGGTGGGCGGCGGGGCCGTGACGGGCGGGATGGGCGTGGGGCCGGTGCTGGCGGGCGGCGTGGCGGCGGCGCCACCGCAGGCCGCAAGGCCGATGGCCAGGGAGACGGTGAGGATCGCGGCGCGGAGGCCGGTGGTTCGGGTCGTCATGGTTCGCATGGCCGCCAGACGACGCGCATCGGCCGCCGGTTCCCCTGCGCGCCTGCGGCCGCCCACGGGTCCGCCTACTGGGCGTACCGGCTGAAGATCAGGCCGTCGATGAGCACCTTCTTGCCGCTCGTGACCACCTTGACCACCACGGTGCCCGCCTTGAGCGGCGTGCCCGAGGGGACCTCCGCCTGCGTGAAGATCGGGATGATCTTCTTGTTCACGGTGGTGGCGGAGACGAGGCTGACCGTCTTGAGCAGCGTGGGGCCCAGGTAGACGCTCACCTTGCCGCACGTGGGGCAGGTGGTGGCCACGAGCAGCAGCTGGTTGAACTTCGCGCCCGTCCTGGTGAGCTTCGCGTTCAGCGCCGTGGAGCTGAAGTACGTGGCCTTGTAGTAGGCCGCACCCGTGCCGGAGGTCCAGGTCCCGGTCTTGGTGGTGGACCGCTCGTCCAGGGGGATCGTGGTGCAGGTCTCGTCCGTGAAGGCCGAGACCGCACCCGCCGCGGACCGCGAGCGCACGGACCAGCAGTACGTGGTGCCGGGGGCCGCCGTGAACGGCGCCGAGGTGGCGGCCGTGGCCGAGAGGTACGTCACCGGGGCGCCGAACGCGCCGCTGTACGCCGCCTTCCGGTACTGGACGTCGTAGCTGACCGCGCCACTCGCACCGCCCCACGCGAGCGCGATCGTGGTGGCCGCCTTCCACTTCGGGAGCGCGGTGATCGAGGCGGTTGGCGGGGTGATCGCCGAGCCCCCCACGGAGATGCCGGACTGGGTGCCGCCGATGCTGCCGTTGGCGACGTCGCGGGCCGTCACGGACCGCGTGCCCGGGTTCATGAACTTGACCGCAGAGCTGAACTGGTGGGACCCGTTGTCGGTCGCGTTGAACGTGTAGTCCGGCGGCAGGACCGCGTTCGGGTCGTCGCTGGTGAAGTGGACCTTGCCGCGGTACGTGGTGGCGGTGGTGCCCTGGGCGTCCTTCACCGTCACGGTGACAGTGTTCGCGGCCCCGGTGGTCGTGGCGCCGATGCCGCTGACCGCCATCGAGACGGGCGCGCCCAGCGTGGTGAACGTCCGGTCGCCGGCATCGATGTCCACCGAGCCGTTGTTGCCGATGTCGTACGTGACCTTGTAGTGGTACGTGGTGTTCGGCTGGAGGCCGGTGAAGTTGTTGAAGATGGTCCCGGACGTGAACGTGGGGAGATCGTCCGGCGGGCCCTCCATCGTGTAGCTGCCGGCGGAGGTCCCCAGGTAGTAGTGGACGCGTCCACTGGTGTTCTGGGTGCTGATGAAGCCGTTGATCTGCGCGCTGGTCTTCGTCAGCGATGTGACGGACAGGTGTCAGTACGTCCCGGTCGGTACCGTGGTGTCCAAAACAGCCGATCGGAGTTGACGTGGCCCAAAAAGGACCAGCCCGAGCCGGCAGGCCAGGCGGCGGTCGATGGTCGCCGAGGTCCGGTCCGGGGCGAGCCTGCGCTCGGTCGCACGGCGCCACGGCGTCCCGCTCTCGACGGTCCAGCTGTGGGTCGCCCGGGCGGGTGACCTGCCGCTCGACGAGGTCGACTGGACGGACCGCTCGAGCGCCCGGCACCGGCCCCCGCGCATCCCGGCCGCCCTCGAGGACCTGATCCTCGACCTGCGCCACGACCTGCGCGTCACGAGCGACCTCGGCGAGTTCGGCGCTGTCGCGATCCACCGGGCGCTCGGCGAGCGGCCGGTCCCCTGGCCCGTGCCGTCGGTGCGCACGATCGGGCGGGCTCTCGAGCGCCGTGGCGCCCTCGACGGCGTGCGCCGGGTCCGGCGGACACCCCCGCACCCGGGCTGGTACCTCCCCGATCTCGCCGCCCGCAGGGTCGAGCTCGACAGCTTCGACATCGTCGACGGCCTGTACCTGCGGGGGATGCCCGAGCTCGGGATCCTGACGGTGACAAGCCTGCACGGTGGGCTCGTGGGGGCCTGGCCGGACCACGGGATGCGGGTGGGCCAGATCCTGCCGGCGATCACCGGCCACTGGCGGCGCTTCGGGCTGCCGGCGTACGCCCAGTTCGACAACGACTCGCGCTTCCTCGGCGGCATGCGCAACGCGGACACCCTCGGCACCGTCATCCGGGCCTGTCTTGCGCTCGGCGTGGTCCCGGTCTTCACGCCGGCCCGGGAGACGGGCTTCCAGGCCGCGGTCGAGTCGCTCAACTGGCGCTGGCAGGCCAAGGTCTGGGCCCGCACCACCGATCCCGACATCGCCTCGCTGCGGCGGCGGTCCGACCGGTGGGTCGCGGCGGTCCGGGCACGGCATGCGCCGCGGATCGAGGCCGCCCCACCCCGGCGCCCGTTCCCGGACGAGGTGGTGCCCTGGCGGATGCCGGGCGGGCGGATCGTCTTCCTGCGCCGGACCGGCGACTCGGGCGGCATCACCCTCCTGGGGCACCGCTTCCACGTCGACCACCACTGGCCGTTCCGCCTGGTCCGCGCGGAGGTCGACCTCGTCGAGGGACGGGTCGACGTCTTCGCCTTGCGGCGTCGGGAGCCCCACGACCAGCCGCTCCTCGCGAGGATCGACTACCCGGTTCCGGACCGCTGGCGGACGTGATCGGAGGCCCTCGGGTGACCGGGACGTACTGACACCTGTCC
>CAIYZX010000074.1 GCA_903930745.1 uncultured Chloroflexota bacterium
GATGACCTCACGGCCGTCGTTGACCTCGATCTCCTCGTCGCTCCCCATCACCAGGGCGCCGGGCCCGAAGGGATCGGCGGGCTCGCCGCGACCCAGGGGGTCCACCACCTGGATGACGCGGGCGCCATCGCCCAGCAGCACCTCCAGGCGGACGTCCGAGAGGAGCTCGCGGACCCCGTCCAGGACCTCGTGCGGGCCCACGGCGTTGCGGCCGGCGTCCTCAACCTGCTCGTAGGAGGCACCCGCGCGGGCGGCCTCGAGCATGGCGTCACAGATGAGCGCGGCCGCTTCGGGCTCGTTGAGCAGCAGACCGGCGGAGCGACGGCGCCGCGCGAGCTCGGCTGCCGCAAAGAGCTGGAGGCGCTCCTCCTCCCAGGGGATCAGGCGCATGACCCGGATGGTAGCCGTCCGGCGCGGTGACGGCTCCCCCGTCCCACGCGCTGCGGTCATCCCCCGTCCCGCCCGCTGCGGTCATCCCCCAACTATGGGGCGTTTCGGGGGGTCACCTGCGGAGGTCAGCCCGAAATCTGCAGGAACTGGCCCGAGCTGCCAAGGTCAGGTGCCGATTCGCCCCATAGTTGAGGCGTGACCCGGCGGAAAGAGGCGGGCGGCCGGGTCAGGGCCAGATGTCCAGCGCGGGGAGGCCCAGCAGACCCAGGGCGAGCGACGCCTCTGCGGCATGGCTGGTGTCGTGAGCCAGCACCCGCGCGATCACCTCGCCACGGGACTTGATCCAGGGCTCGTCACCCCAGTCGCGGCGGATGACCTCGGCGAGGTCCGCCATGGTCCAGCGGGCCAGCGCCCCCTCCACGATCGCGAAGGTGGCGTCCAGCGCCGCGGCCAGCGCGGGGCCGTCCAGGACGTTGACCAGGTCCTCGTCGCCCGGGCAGCTCCAGGCGGCGTCCGGGAAGGGCGTCTCCGCGGAGCGGGGCTCGCCCGCAAAGTCGCAGAGCCAGAAGACGCGCTGGCAGGCGAGGTGGCCCACGATCGCCCAGAGCGGCCAGTGATCCGGGGTGGGCCGCTGGGCCAGCTGCTCCGTGGTGAGGCCGATGACCGCGTCGCGCAGCGCCCGGTTCAGCACGGGCCAGCCGGCGAACGCAGGCCCGATGACGGGCGAGGCACGCCCGGTCGATGCCGCCCCCGCAGTGACCGCGCGGGCCGGGGTGGCCGGGGTGGCTGCGACAGCCGATGCCGGGGCCGGGCCGGCACCATCCGCCAGCCATCGGCCCAGCACCCGGACCGCCTGCGGCTCGTAGCCAAGCGCCGCGTAGAACCCCAGCACCGGATCGTTGGAATCGCGAACCATCAGCTGGATCTTCGGCACCCCGCGATCGCGGAGCCAGCCCTCGCAGGCGGCCATCATGTGCCGCCCGTGCCCGCCGCCCTGGCGCTCCGGCCGGACCGCGAGGTAGTACACCCAGCCCCGGTGGCCGTCCTCGCCCACCATCGCCGTGGCCACGATCCCGGCCCCCACCTCCGGCTCCTCGCCCACCAGCACGGTGGATGCCGGACCCCCGAGCGCCCGATCGAAGTCCGCCACCGGGTCATTCCACGGCCGCGTCAGCCCGCACGCCTCCCAGAGGGCGATGACGGCGTCACGATCGGCGGGCAGGGCGGCTCGGATCTCCATCGGCCCATTCTCCGCCGCCATCGGCCGCGCCGCCACAAGCACCTCCGCGCTCCGTCTTCCGATACAGCAACCCAGTTTGCTGGTATCCTTGCGTGCATGAAGGTAACCGTTGACCTGGACCCGGATCTCTACCGGTCGCTGCGCGTTGAGGCAGCGCGGAAGGATCGGAGCGTGCGCGATGTCCTCGCGGCCGCGATCAGCGCCTGGCTCCAGAAGGAGGAGGAGGACGAGGATCGGGTCTCCGCTTCCCAGGCTCTCGAGGAGTACGAGCGGGATGGCGGGACCTCGGCCGCTGCCTGGTTTGAGCACCTGGCCGCCGAGGCGCGAGCCGAGTACGGGACCACGTCGGACGCAGAGCCGCAGCGTTGAGCCGGCAAGGCCCATATCGGGTGGAGCTGGCGGCCGCGGCAGGGCGCGAGCTGGCACGGCTTCCGCCCGGCGAGGCGGCGCGGCTCCGGGGGCCAATCCTCGCGCTGGGCCTGGAGGCACGGCCACCCGGCGCAACCAGGCTGAGCGGGACACCCTGGCTCCGCATCCGGGTGGGAGACCTCCGCGTGATCTACGACGTGCGGGATGACGACCACCTCGTCGTGGTCCTTCGCGTCGCCCGGAGGAACGAGCGCACCTACCGCGGCTGACGGCCGAACTTCGACGGTGGGGGCCGATGGTGCCGGCCCACCCCCGGATGGCCCCCGCGACAGGCCGCGCCGCGCGGTGTAGGATTCGCGCCCCGAACAGCTGTTCGGCCTCTGTGGGGATGCGTGGTCTCGACAGGGCTTGGCTGTCTGGAGACGCGAGCCGAGGTGCCGTCAGGCCTCGTAAAACAGGCGGCAAACGAAGTAC
>CAIYZX010000075.1 GCA_903930745.1 uncultured Chloroflexota bacterium
AAGACCTTGGGATCAAGGAACTTCTGCTGGAACTCCGGCCAGCCGGTGGCGTTGACCACCACCAGCGCGATGAGGCTGAAGACCACCACCGTGCTGAGGAGGGCGATCGCGATGGAGCGACCGCCCCCGTCGGCGAGCAGCGGGGAGCCGCCCCGGAGCGGGGCCGAGGGCGCGGACGCCCCCGAACCCGCGGGGATCCCCGACACGGTGGCGGGCTGGTGCTACGGGATCAGGGCTGGAAGACGGGCGCGTTCGCCTTGTCCGCGAGCCAGGTCTGGGTGATGGAGTCCAGCGTGCCGTCCGCCTTGAGCGAGGCGAGCGCCTTGTTGACGCACGCGGTGAGCGGGCTGCCCTGCTGGAGGACCATGCTGAAGTGCTCGGCGTCCGCACCCTCCGGCGCGGCGAACTGGCCCACGATGGCGCCCTTGTCGTACTGGACGGCCGTGATGAAGAACGCCGTGGGCAGGTCCACCACGATGCCGTCCACCTGGCCCGCGGTGAGCGCGGCGATCGCGGCGTCGTTGGAGTCGTACGCGGACGCCTCGGTCGTGGGCGCGATGGCGTCCGCGATGAAGGCGTAGCTGGTGGTGGCGGCCATGGCGCCCAGCTTGAAGTCCTTGAGCGCGGCGATGCTCGTGACCTTGGCCAGCGCGGAGTCCTTCGGGGCGACCAGCGCCTGGTTGACCGTGTAGTAGCCGTCCGTCATGTCAACGGCGGCGGCGCGCTCGGCGGTCCAGGAGACCTGGTTGATGTCGAAGTCGAACGCCTTCTCGCCCGGAGCGTAGGAGGCGTCGAACCCGGTGTAGAGCCAGGTGACCTTGGCGGCGTCGAAGCCCAGCTGCTTGGCGACGGCGTAGGCCACCGCGCTCTCGAAGCCGCGGCCGTTGGTGGGATCGCCGAGATCCCAGCCCGTGGCGGCCGTCTCGCCGTCTGCCGGGAAGTCGAAGTACGGCGGGTAGGCCGGGTTGTCCGTGCCGATGGTGAGCGTGCCGGCCGTCTTGGTGGCCAGGTTCTCCGGGGCGCAGGCGTCCGGCGTGGGCGCCTCCGTGGGGGCGGCCGTGGGGGCCTCGGTGGGGGCGGGCGTCACCGGGGCGGCGGTGGGGGCCTCCGTGGGGGCCGGGGTGGCGGCGGACCCGCCGCAGGCGGCGAGGACGGCGGCGGTCAGGGCGAGGGCCGCAAGGCCCTTGGCGGTGCGCATGGGGTTCGTTCTCTCCTGGGAGGTGATGCGCCCGTGAGTGTACCGGCGTGCGCGCGAGCCCGAAACCGCCCCACTCTGCCGCGAAGCCGGCCCGGAAACGCCGAAGCGACGCCGGGAGGAGGGCGGCGCCGCTTCGTTCGATCTGCCAGGCCGGCGGGAGGAGGGAGCCACCGGCTTGGGGTCCTGATCCGTGTTGGGCTGCATCGCTGCAGTGAGGTCACTATGAACACCGCGGTGCTTCCTGGCGATCCCCCACTGGTCCCATGACCCGGGCCGCGTTCAGGCAGGCCCGTCGGGGGGAGTACCCGCCACCACGGCCGGGGGATGACCCCCTCCCGGGGAGCGGACGTGCAGCCTGTCGGTCGCCGCATCGGGGAACTCCCTGAGATCTGCCGGCTCCGCGACATGGCTACGCGTTGGACCTACCAAGAACCGCTCGTTTCGAGGATACTTGCGCGAACACGTATCACTGTGTCGGGGGGCGACGAGGAGGGACGTCGATTGAACGAGGATCTGGCGGGAGACGATCGCGCGAAGCGGGATCGCCTGGCGCGCATCACGAACGTGATCAACATCCTCCAGCAGCACGGCGGTGACGGTGTCTCCCCAAACGAGATCGCCAAGCGGACCGGTGTCGCCCGCCGCACGGTCTACCGTGACCTGGACGCCATCCAGGATGAGCTTGGGCTCCCGGTCTGGAGCGAGCGGGGCCGTTGGGGCATGGACGGCACGGCCTTCCTGCCGCCGCTCCGCCTGACGCTCCCGGAGGCGCTGGCGATCTTCACGTCCGCCCGCCTCATGACGCGGTTCGCGGACAGCCATGATCCGTCGCTCACCTCCGCGTACACCAAGCTCCTCAACAACCTCCCGGCCAACATGAGCCGCGTGGCTGAGCGGTCGCTGCGCGAGCTGGTGAGCCGCCCGGTGGACGCCGAGATCAACCGCGTGACCGCGGACCTGGCGAAGGCGTGGGCGGAGCGGCGCACGGTCCAGTTCGTCTACACGCCCGCGGCGTACAACGGCAGCGAGCCGCAGCCGCGCCAGGCGCGCGTTCGCCCGTACCTGCTGGAGCCCTCGCTGCAGACGCACGCGCTCTACCTCATCGGCTGGGACGAGGACCGCAACGCGATGCGCACCTTCAAGGTGGACCGGATCAGCGCCGTGTCGCTCCTGCCCACCACGTTCGCGGATCCCGAGGAGGACGTGATCCTCCAGCTCCGCCGGGCGTGGGACATCATCACGGACCAGCCCAACATCGATGTCGTCCTTCGCTTCGCGCCCGCCGTGTGCGCCCGGGTCCAGGAGGCCACGTGGCATCCCACCCAGCGGGTGGAGGAGCTGCCGGACGGGTCGCTGGAGTGGCGCGGAACGGTCTCCGGCCCGCACGAGATCCGCCTCTGGATCCTGTCCTGGGGCGCGGACGTGGAAGTCCTGGAGCCGGCGTCGCTGCGCGAGGACGTCGCGGGGATCCTGCGTCGGGCCGCGGAGCAGTACACCGCCTGACCGGCGGTTCAACGCCAGCACGGGACGGTCCGCGGCGAGCGGAGATCGGCCGATTCGGTTAGGCTTCCTGTCGATCCCCGCCGCCCCCGCGCAGGAGACCGTCATCGTTCGAGCACCTCGAACCCAGCTCCGCGCCGCGCTGCTGACGCTCATCACGCTCGGCATGCTCGTCGCCACGCTGGGCCTCCCGGCAACCGCAACCGCCGTGAGCGGCCCCGCCGCGTCGCCGTCCACCACGGCCACGGCCAACGACATGGAGCGCCTGGTCCTCGCCACCATGAACCAGGACCGCGCCGGGCTTGGGCTCGTGCCGTACCGCAGCTGGGGAGCGCTGGGCACGATCGCCCGCGATCGCGCAGAGCGGATGGCCGCCGCCAACACCATGTCCCATGCGGTGGCGGGCGGCGACCTGGGCCCGGTCTACGAGGCGAAGGGCATCCAGACCTACGGCTGGGGCGACATCATCGGCACCAGCACGTACCCCTGGGGCAGCGAGGCGATCCTCAACATCTACGGGCTGTGGAAGAACAGCCGCTTCCACTGGCCGCTGATGACCAGCGCGGACTTCAACTACACGGCCGTGGGCGTCGCCCGCGCGTCCAACGGCGCCACCTACGTGGCGGTCGTCTTCTCCGAGTCTGACGATCACACGGCACCCATCGCGCGCAACGGCACGCTCTCGAGGAGTGGCACCACCGTCTCGTTCCGGTGGTCCGGGACGGACCCGCTGCTCCAGACCCACACGGCGGGCCTGCGCTCCTTCGACCTCCAGTACCGTGTGGATGGCGGTGCCTGGCGCCTGATCCGGGACAACACGACGGCCACGTCCATCTCGCTCGCCAATCGGCTGCCCGGCCACACGTACAGCTTCCGCGTCCAGGCGGCGGACCGGCGGGGTACGCTCTCGGCGTGGACGCGCGAGATCAGGATCTCCATCCCATAGTGGCGCAGCCGGGGGCCACGCAGGCCGGCCGGCGACTGCCGTTCGCGTCCGTCAACCTGATCAGCGACCCCATCCACGGGTACGTGGAGCTCACCAAGCGCCTGGCACCCGCGGAGGCGCGCTTGGCCGGGCTCCGTGAAGAGGACGTGGCGGAGGACGATCTCCTGGACACCGCCTGGGTCCAGCGGCTGCGCCGGGTCAGCCAGCTCCAGTCCGCCCGCTGGGTCTTCCCCACCGCGGAGCACTCCCGCTTCACGCACGGGCTCGGCGTCATGCACGAGGCCGGGCTCTGGGCCCGCTCCCTGTACCCGTCCCTGCGCGCCTCGCTGCCGGCCCTGGCGCCCGGCGAGCCCATCCCGTCCGAGGGCCTGGTCGTGGAGACGCTGCGCGTGGCGGGCCTCCTCCACGACGTGGGGCACGGCCCGTTCGCCCACTACTTCGACGACCGGTTCCTCGCCCGATTCCCCGCCCCTGCGGACCCGCGGCGGGCGGGTGCCAAGCGCCTCTCGCACGAGGACCTCTCGCAGCTGATCATCGAGCAGGAGCTGGGGCCGCTCATCGCCGGCCTGCGGCGCGCGCCCGGCGGCGTGGCGGAGCGGGACGGCTTCGCGGACGGCGAGGCCATCGATCCGCGCTGGGTCAGCTTCCTCATCTCCAAGCCCGCCCTGGTGGACGCGTCCATGCCGGGCTGGGTCCGTGTCCTGCAGCCGCTGCTGTCCGGCGTCTTCACGGTGGACAACCTGGACTACGTGCGCCGCGACGCCTACCTCACGGGCGTCTCCATGGGTCCCGTGGATGCGGAGCGCCTGCGCCGCTACTGCTTCATCTCGGAGCGCGGCCTCACGCTGTACGAGTCCGGCACGGGCGCCCTGGAGATGTTCCTCACGGCGCGGCTCTTCATGTACCGCCACGTCTACCTGCACCGGACGGTCCGGGCGATCGACCTTGACCTCGACGCCGTCTTCGTCCCCTCGATCCTCGCGGTCTTCGGCGACGGGTCCCCGGCGGAGCGCCTGGCGGCCTTCGCGGACCTGGACGAGTACGCGCTGCTCCACCAGGCGGCGCTCTGGGCACGGGGCGAGCGACTCTCCGCGGCACCGTCACCCGGCGACGGGACGGTGACGCCGGAGGTGGCCGATGGCTGGCGTGCCATCCTGCTCCGGCGCCCGCGGTGGCGCATGGAGCGCGAGGTGCACGTTGACCAGGCCACGCGTGACTGGCCGCCGGAGCTGCGCGCGCAGCTGGGCGAGGCCGAGGACGGGCGCGTGGTGGTGGACCTCGTGGGCGTGGACGCGCGGCCGGGGGCGGGGAAGCCGGACACGCTGGCGATCGAGCACCGGGACGGGACCGAGGGGCCAACGCTGGACGAGGCGCTGGCGAGCCTGCCGGCGTGGTCGCTGGTGGGCCGGCGGTACCGCCGGGCAGGTTGAGCGCAGGTTGAGCGCGGGTCCGCGTCAGGGCGCGGGCGTCAGGGCGCGGGCGTGGGACTCGCCTTCGGGCTTGGCTTCGGCGTCGCCGGGGCGTTGATCCCGGGCTTCGGTGGCAGCACGAGGAACGGATCCACCCGGGCGATCTCGTAGGGCGGCAGCTTCATGTGCTCCACCGTGGACGGCCTGATCCCGAAGGTCGCGGTCTCCAGCGGCGCGAAGAGCCCGTAGTGGACGTGGCAGCCGGACGCACGACCCGTCATGCCCTCGAGGCCCAGGACGTCGCCCGCCTTCACCGTGTCGCCGGGTTGCACGTACAGCCTCCACATGTGGGCGTACACGCTGCGGTAGCCGTTGCCGTCGTCGATCACCACCACGATGGGCAGCGTTGACCACGCCTTCTTCTCGTTCAGGCGGCGGTAGTACGGTTCCAGGCTGCCCACCCAGCCCATGTGGTCGTCGTAGTGGCGGCCGGCCGCGAGGACCACGCCATCGTGGGCGGCGAGGATCCTGTCGCTGCAGAAGGTGGCGATGTCCACGCCGTCGTGGAACAGCTCGCCGTCCACCACGCGGCTGCCCCAGGGCGTGGGGCCGAAGGGCAGCGTCACCCGTGGGTGCTTCACGGGCCAGGCGTAACCCGTCAGCTGCTCCGCGGGGGCGAAGCGCGCCGCGCCGGGCGCCAGGGGCAGCTCCGGGGTGCCGTTGTTGGGCGGCTTGCGCGTTGGGGTGGGGGTTCCGGAGGCCGCCGTGGCCGCCGGCTCGTCACCGGTCACAGGCGGCGTGGGCGCCGTGGATCCCGCGGGGGCGGCAGCGCCGGCCTCGCTCGACCTGGGCTCCTGCCCGGAGACCTGGCCGGCGATCCGTGCGTCGTCGGCCCCCGCAAGGCCGTGGGGTGCGAGCGTGGGGATCACCAGCACCACGGCGAGCGCGATGGCCGCGGACGCGACGGCCGCTCCCGCGATGTGCGGCGCGAACCGGCGATGCCTCCGCGCGTGCGGAAACCGCTGGCGTCGCGCGTGCTGGCGGCCCGTGGGGAACGGCATCCGCGGATTGTGCCCCACATCGCCGACCCATCGTCAGGCCATTCGGCGATCCGGGACCCCTGCGGTTGCCCGGGTGCATCGGGCGACGGGCGGTATGATCCACGGGCCGCGCGCCTGTAGCTCAGTGGACCAGAGCATCGGTCTTCGGAACCGAGTGTCGGGGGTTCGAATCCCTCCAGGCGCGCCAAATCCCTCAGCGCGCTGCGGCGGCGTCCACGCGCTCGAGGAAGGCAAGCAGCGCGGCATTGAAGGCATCGGCGTGCGTCAGTTGGGGGTTGTGGGCCGCCTCGGGGAAGACCGCCACCCCCACGCCAAGCGCCAACGCGATCCGCTCCGTCACGGCCGCGAACGCGGGGCCCGCGATCTCCTGGGCCGCGCCGGTCCCGGCCCACCCTCCGCGGACCACCAGGGCGGGCACGTTCGCAGCCCGGATCGCAGCAAGATCCGGCTGCGCCTCCCCGGGGAACCGCTCTGTCATGGAGGCCCGAACGTCGGAGACGTCCGCCTCCGGGATGGGCGTCTCGTCCGGGACGTCGAGGCCAAGCCCTCGCATGAAGGCCGCATGAAACGCACCCGGCGACATGCCGTCGGGCGCAGGGAAGAGCGGACGGAGGCGCGTCGCCAGGCGCCCGGCGGCAGGGCTGTTGGGCACGATGCCAAAGGCCGGGGGCTCGATCACGGTCAGCGACCGGATCACCTGCGGCCGCCTGCCGGCGGCGACGAGACTGGCGACGGCGCCGTAGGAGTGGGCGACCAGGTGCGCGCCGTCGCCGAGGACCGCCAGGACATCATCCGCGTCCATGTCGAAGTCCACCCGGTCCGGGCGTGCGGGGCTCCGCCCGAAGCCGCGCCGGTCCATCATCTCAAGCGCGTAGCGGGTGCCGAGCGCCCGCTGGCCGTCGAACGTGGACGGGCCGTCGCCCATGCTGCCGTGGACCAGCACCACGCGGGGACCCGTGCCCAGCCTGGTGACGTGGACGCCATGGTCGACCATCGGAGGCTCCTTCCCTTCGTTGCGGTGGACGGCCGCGCAGAGCGGGCGACGCCGGTGGTCCGGCGTGCGGCCATGATCAAACCGGTGTCAAGCGAATGCGGTCCGGCGGCCGAGCGCGTTCGCCCAGGAG
>CAIYZX010000076.1 GCA_903930745.1 uncultured Chloroflexota bacterium
CGCCACCGTGCGCGCGGTCCTCGCGGAGCTGGAGTCCGCCGGTCTCCTGACCCACCCGCACACCAGCGCCGGGCGCGTCCCCACGGAGGCGGGCTACCGCTTCTACGTTGAGGCCATCGTGGACAGCGTCCCGCTGCCGCCGGTGGAGCAGCTGATGATCCGCCACCAGTTCGGCCAGGTGGAGTACGCCAGCGAGCACTGGTTCCGCCTCGCCGCCACCACCCTCGCGTCCGTCACCCGGGCGGCGGGTCTCGCCACGCCGGCCAAGCCCGTCTCCGCGCACCTTCGCCGCCTTGATCTCGTCAGCATCAGCGACCGCCTCGCCAGCCTGATCCTCGTGCTGCGCGAGGGCGCGCTGCGGCAGGTCCTCATCACGCTGGACCACCCGGTGGACCAGGACGAGCTGACCGCCGTGGCGAACCGCCTCAATGAGCTGCTGGTTGGCCGCACTGCCGAGCAGGGCGAGCGCGCCCTCGCGCTGCTGGACACGGACGATGCCGCGAACGACCTGCCGATCCGCATCGGCGACCGCGTGGTCCGCGCGCTGCACGAGTTCGACGGCGCCGCCATCGAGGAGCTGTTCAGCGACGGCCTGCTCAACGTCATGGCCGCCCCGGAGTTCGCACAGAGCGAGAAGCTCCGGCGTGTCTTCGGTGCACTGGAGAACCGCGCGTACCTCGCCCAGCTGATTGGCGGGGTGGCGGGCTCCGGCCGTGTCTGCGTCTTCATCGGCTCGGAGAACCCGGCCGAGGAGATGTCGGACGTCTCCCTTGTCCTCGCTCCATACGGCCATCCCGGCCGTGGCGTTGGCGTCGTGGGCGTGCTCGGCCCCACGCGCATGGCCTATCCGCAGGCCATCGGCACCGTCCGCTTCGTGTCCGGGCTCATGAACGAGCTGGTTGACCACCTCTATGCCTGATCCCACAGATCCCATGGCGCCGCAGGACCGCCCGCGCCGCCCATCCATCCCCCGCCTGCCGCGCCGCGAGGCGCCCGGCGAGCCGGTGGTGGTGGATTCGAAGAAGCTCAAGAAGCTCCAGGACGAGCACAAGGCCCTCGTGGTCCAGCTCAAGGAGACGATGGCGGAGCGCGACGATCTCAAGACGCGCTTCGACGATCTCGCGCCCCGCGCGGACGAGCTCCAGGCGAAGGTGGACGAGTACATCGGCGCCCTGCAGCGCGAGCGCGCGGAGTTCACGAACTACAAGCGCCGCGTGGCCGATGAGCGTGAGGCCGCCCGTGGTCTCGCCGCCGAGATCCTGCTGACCAAGGTCCTGGGGCTCTCGGACGACTTCGATCGCGCCATCGAGAACCGCCCCGCCGCCCTCGAGGGTGACGCGTGGGCGGACGGCATCGCCGCCATCGACCGCAAGATGCGTGCGCTCATCGAGAGCGAGGGCGTCACGGCGATCGAGGCCGGCCCCGGCACCGCCTTCGACCCCCGCGAGCACGAGGCCGTCACCACGGTCCCGGGCACCGGGCGCCCCGAGAACGAGATCGTGGGCGAGATCCGGCGCGGGTACCGCCTGGGCAACCGGGTGATCCGCCCCTCGCTCGTCGCCGTGGCCGCGGCCCCCGACGACGGCCCGGCCGCACCGGCCAACTGACACCACCTCCCTTCGACCACCCCACCCCCGCACTCGACCACACCAGGAGCCACGAGACCCAATGGGCAAGATCATCGGCATCGACCTTGGCACGACGAACTCCGTCGTCGCCGTGATGGAGGGCGGCGAGCCCACCGTCATCCCGTCGTCTGAGGGCAACCGGACCGTCCCGTCCGTCGTTGGCTTCCCGAAGTCCGGCGACCGCGTCGTGGGCCAGCTGGCCAAGCGCCAGGCGGTCACGAACCCGGCGGCCACCGTCTACTCCATCAAGCGCTTCATGGGCCGCCGCTGGGACGACTCGGAGGTCCAGCGCTCGCGCGGCCTCGTGCCGTACGTGGTGGAGAAGGACCAGAAGTCCGATGGCATCCGCGTGGTCATCGGCGAGCACCACTACACCCCGCCGGAGATCTCGGCGATGGTGCTCCAGAAGCTCAAGGCGGACGCCGAGGCGTATCTGGGCGAGAAGGTGACCGAGGCGGTCATCACCGTCCCGGCGTACTTCGACGACACGCAGCGCCAGGCGACCAAGGACGCCGGCCGCATCGCGGGCCTCGAGGTCAAGCGCATCATCAACGAGCCCACGGCCTCCGCGCTCGCGTACGGCCTGGACAAGAAGCACGACGAGAAGATCGCGGTCTACGACCTGGGCGGCGGCACCTTCGACATCTCCATCCTGGAGTTGGGCGAGGGCGTCTTCGAGGTCAAGGCGACCAACGGCGACACGCACCTGGGCGGCGACGACTTCGACCAGCGCGTGATCGAGTGGCTGCTTGCCGAGTTCAAGAAGGAACAGGGCATGGACCTCTCGAAGGACCAGCAGGCCCTGCAGCGCCTCAAGGAGGCGGCCGAGAAGGCGAAGATCGAGCTCTCGTCCACCGCGTCCACGGAGATCAACCTGCCGTACATCACGGCGGATGCCACCGGCCCCAAGCACCTGGTCGTGACGCTGTCACGTGCCAAGCTGGAGTCGCTGGTCGGCGACCTCATCGAGAAGACGAAGACCCCGGTCCTCGCCGCGCTCCGCGATGCCGGCCTGAAGCCGTCCGAGATCGACGAGGTCATCCTCGTGGGCGGCATGACCCGCATGCCCGCGGTCCAGGAGCTGGTGAAGCAGGTCTTCGGCAAGGAGCCGCACCGCGGCGTGAACCCGGACGAGGTGGTGGCAATCGGCGCCGCCATCCAGGCCGGCGTGCTGGGCGGCGAGGTCAAGGACGTCCTCCTGCTGGACGTGACCCCGCTCTCGCTGGGCATCGAGACGCTGGGCGGCGTGATGACGCGGCTCATCGATCGCAACACCACGATCCCCACGTCCAAGTCGCAGGTCTTCTCCACGGCCTCGGACAACCAGGGCCAGGTTGAGATCCACGTCCTGCAGGGCGAGCGCGACTTCGCGAACGACAACAAGACGCTGGGCCGCTTCATCCTGGACGGCATTCCGCCGGCCCCGCGCGGGATCCCGCAGATCGAGGTGACGTTCGACATCGACGCGAACGGCATCCTCGACGTGAAGGCGAAGGACCGCGCCACGGGCAAGGAGCAGCAGGTCCGGATCACGGCGTCCTCGATGCTCTCGAAGGACGACGTGGACAAGATGGTCCGCGACGCCGAGTCCCACGCCGACGACGACAAGCGCCGGCGCGAGGAGGTGGAGCTGCGGAACCAGGCCGAGGCGCTGACGTTCCAGGCGGAGCGCTCGCTCAAGGACCTGGGCGACAAGGTGTCCGCGGAGGACCGGTCGGCGGTTGAGAGCGGGGTCTCGTCCCTGCGTGACGCGCTGAAGGGCTCCGACACGGACGCGATCAAGCGCGGCATGGACTCCCTGATGGAGACGCTCCAGAAGATGTCCCAGGCCGCGTACCAGGCGGCGCAGGCCGCCGCGGCCGCGGGCGAGTCTGCGGGCCCGGGTGCCGGGGCCGGGGCCGATGGCGCCGGTGCTGCCGGCGGCTCGTCGTCCGCCGGTGGCGATGACACGGTCGAGGGCGAGTTCAAGGAGGTCTAGCCTCCGGCGCGCGTTCGCCTGGCTCGCCTCCGGGCGAGCTCACGGGCGCGCGGTTCCTGTGCGTTCTTGCGGCCCGTCGCGGTGGGAGACCACCCGGCGGGCCGCTTCTTCGTTC
>CAIYZX010000077.1 GCA_903930745.1 uncultured Chloroflexota bacterium
AGCAGGGACGGGAGGCAGCCGCCGGCGGGGCTGATGCCGCGCTGCTTGTAGAACTCCGCCTGGGCCGCCTGGACCTTCACTCGGTCGTTCTTGAACTTGCGCTGGATCTCCTTGAGCTCCGGCTGCAGGAGCTGGACCTGGCGGCTCGAGATCAGCTGCTTCCGCGTGAGCGGGAAGGTGGCCACCATGATGATGACGGTGAGCAGGATGATCGCGACGACCATGTTGCCGGTCAGGCTGTCCAGCACCACCAGCAGGATGAACAGGGCCTGGAAGACCGGCGTGAACGCCCATGAGAGCAGGTCCCACGGGGTGGCGCCGAGCGGGTGGGCCGTCAGCGGCAGCTGCGGCGTGGCGGTGGGCGTGGCGCTCGGCGAGGACCCGGGGACCCCCACGGAGCACGCGGAGACGACGAGGGCGACGACCACCACGAGGAGGAACGGCGCCAGCCGGGTGAGGAGCTGCTTCGTGCGGGTCACGCGGTCTTCTTCATCCGTCTAGGGGACCGGGTCGTAGCCGCCCGGGTTCCAGGGGTGGCACCGGCCGATCCGCTTGGCACCCATCCAGCTGCCGCGCAACAGGCCGTACTTCTGGATCGCCTGCTCCGTGTAGCGGGAGCACGAGGGCTCAAACCGGCACGAGGACGGGAGCCATGCGAACACGAAGCGGTAGAGGCGGATAAGCCTCACGCCGATCGCGGCCCCAATCCCTGTCACCGTTGCGTCGTACCTCGTAGCACGCCACCGGAGCGGAGGACCCGCTCGAGTGCGCCGACCAGTGCGTCATGGTCGGCATCGACGATCGCAGACCGGGCGATGATGAGCACGTCCCAGCCGGGCTGGAACGAGGGCGCCATCGCCCTGAGCACCTCGCGGATCCGGCGTCTGACACGGTTCCGGACCACGGCTCCTCCGAGCCGCTTGCCGGTGGCCATGGCAAACCGGGTCTGGTCAAGGTCGTTCCGGACGAACCGTCCGACCAGCAGGGGGTGGCTTCTTCCGACGCCGCCCTCCGCGAGCCTGGCGAAATCGGCCGGGCGGGAGAGCATGACGAGTCGCAGCGAGTTGTGACTGCGCTCGCCGGTCAGGCGCTGAGCTTGTGCCGGCCCCTGGCGCGACGCGCTGCCAGCACGCGGCGGCCGCCCGGCGTCTTCATGCGGGCGCGGAACCCGTGCTCCTTTGCGCGGTGGCGCTTCTTCGGGTGAAACGTCGGCTTGCCCATCGGGACTGTCCGTGATCCTCTCCATCGAGCCTTGGGACCCGGAAACTCCGACCCCTAGAGGCACGCAAACGCGCCGAGCGCCCAAGAGCGCGACGGCGCGTGTTCGTCGACGGCGATCATATGGCCCGCCCGAAGGGGGTGTCAAACACGCACAGGACGCGCGCCATCGCGCGCGCGTGAGACCGGGTCGGACACCTGGAGGTGCACGGGGTGGGCATCCTACACGCCGGACGGCGAAGGATGGCGAGGGCCGGCGGACCGCCGGAAGGGGGCCGGGAGACGATTGTCCCGGGCCATGCACGATACTCCCATGGAGTATCCCGGAATCAGGTTGCGACCCCCGTCGAGCGGGGTGTATTGTTCCCGAGCCTTGAGGCATCTCCACCGGAAGCCGGCTCTACTCGGGAGCCCGTGACGACACCCGGAGGGCGCCTTGGAGGCACAGTCACGGGGACCTCCAGGGATCATGTCCTTGGTATCTCCTACCCATCGAGAGCCCTTCCACCAGGTACCAGTCGAGAGTCATGGACGCGAAGCAGGTCTGGCGCGCGGCACTTGGAGAGCTCCAGGTTTCGCTGTCGCCCGCGAACTTCGAGACGTGGCTCAAGGACACGCAGCTCGTCGATGTGGATGACCAGCGGTTCCGGATCGCCTGCCCCAACGGGTTTGCGAAGGACTGGCTGGAGACCCGCTACCGCTCCCTGATCTCCCAGACCCTGGCCCGCGTCGTCGGGTACAGCGTCCAGGTGGAGTTCCTGGTGTCGAGCGGCGCGGACGCCCAGGCACCGGTGCCGGTTTCGGCCCCGGGCACAGCACCGGCCGTTCAGCAGCAGGTGCGCCTGGAGCCCACCCGCGTTGGTGCCGGTGAGGGTGTTGCGGCGGGCGCGACAAACCTGAACCCCAGGTACGCCTTCGGCAACTTCATCGTGGGCTCGGCCAACCGCCTCGCGCACGCCGCGGCCCTGTCCGTGGCGGAGCGGCCGGGTGCGGCGTACAACCCGCTCTTCCTGTATGGCGGCGTTGGCCTGGGCAAGACCCACCTGCTGCACGCCATCGGCAACGCGGTGGCCACCAGGTTCCCGCGCAAGCGCGTCGTCTACGCCACCAGCGAGAAGTTCACGAACGAGTTCATCACCTCCATCCAGCAGGGCCGGATCGACGAGTTCCGCGCCCGCTACCGCCGGATCGACCTGCTCCTGATCGATGACATCCAGTTCATCGCGGACAAGGAGCGGACGCAGGAGGAGTTCTTCCACACGTTCAATGCCATCCACGAGGACGGCAAGCAGATCGTGCTGTCGTCGGATCGGCCGCCCAAGGCCATCCTGACGCTGGAGGAGCGCCTGCGGTCCCGCTTCGAGTGGGGGCTCATCGCGGACATCTCCTCGCCGGACCTGGAGACGCGGATCGCCATCCTGCGCGCCAAGGCCGAGGAGCAGGGCACGCCCATCACGTCGGACGTGATCGAGTTCGTCGCCCGCAAGGTGGTCAGCAACATCCGCGAGCTTGAGGGTGCGCTCAACCGCATCGTCGCCTACGCGTCGATGGGTCACATGCCCATCTCCATCGACCTCGCCCAGGCCGTCCTCTCGAACGTGCTCTACAACCCGAAGAAGCGCCAGGTGACGCCGGAGCGGATCGCCAAGGTGGTCTCGGACTACTACGGCGTGGGGCTCGACGCGCTTGCCGGCCAAAAGCGTGAGAAGAGCATCGTGGTGCCGCGGCAGATCGCGATGTACCTGATGCGCGAGGAGACGGACGTCTCGCTGCTGCGCATCGGCGCGGAGCTTGGCGGCCGTGACCACAGCACCGTGCTGCACGCCTGCGACAAGATCAACCGCGAGCT
>CAIYZX010000078.1 GCA_903930745.1 uncultured Chloroflexota bacterium
GCTGGGCGGCCGGATCGCCCGGAGCCCGCGCGAGGCGGCGGAGCAGGCGGATGTCGTGGTGGTCTGCGTCAGCGACACGCCGGACGTGGAGGCGGTCCTCTTCGGCGCGGACGGCGCTGCGGCCGGTCTCGCGAAGGGCGGTCTCGTCATCGACTGCTCCACCATCAGCCCCGGCGCCACGGCCACGTTCGCCAGGCGCCTCGCAGAGCAGGGCATCGGCTGGGTGGACGCCCCTGTCTCGGGCGGTTCCGAGGGGGCGAAGAAGGCCACGCTCACCATCTTCGTGGGCGGCGAGCCCGCGGACGTGGAGCGCGCACGGCCCGTGCTGGGCGCCATGGGCACCACCATCACGCACTTCGGGCCGGCCGGAGCGGGCCAGGCCGTGAAGGCCGTCAACCAGGTGATGATCGCGGGCGTCTACCTCGCGGTCGCGGAGGGCATGGTCCTCGCCATGAAGGCGGGACTGGATCCCACGGCGGTCGCATCCGCGCTGGGTGGCGGCGTCGCCAAGAGCTGGATCCTGGAGAACCGCGCCTGGAAGATGATCGAGAACGACTATCCGCTGGGCTTCCGGACGTCGCTCCACCTCAAGGACCTGGGCATCGCGCTGGAGCTGGGCCGGACCACCGGCACGGCGCTGCCGGTCGCGGGCCTCGCGGCGCAGCTGGAGTCCGGGCTCGTGGCCCGCGGCTACGGCGACGAGGACATGTCGAACCTCGCCCGCGCCATCCGGTCCATGTCGGGCATGGAGGGCTAGGGGAGACCCGCAGCTCACCCCCGGGAATCGAAACGGGCCGCCCGCGAGGACGGCCCGTTCGTGTGTCTGCGATCTCCACCGGCACCCCGCCGGCGGGGAGGGGAGGGGAGCGGAGGCTAGTCCTCCACCGGACCCAGGGACGGGGTCAGCAGGAGCGGCGAGCCCAGCTTGTCGGAGTACTTCGGGCGGAAGCGCTCGATGTCGTACGCGGTGGTCTGCACGCGCCGCGGGGGCTTGCCGGTCTCGGCGAGCGACACGTGGGCGTACTTGCCGTCGCGGATCGCCACCATGCGGCCGCCGATGCCGTCGCGGATGAGGTCCATCGCCACGTTGGCGAAGGTGGACGCCACCATCGAGTCCAGCATGTCCGGCTCGCCGGAGCGCAGGTCGTACGTGAGGTCGGACGCCACGGCCTCGATGCCGGTGAGCGTCTTGAGCTCGGACGCGAGGACCTCGCCCACGTTCATCTTGTGCCGGTGACCGAAGGCGTCAGCCTCGCCGGTCTCCTGCATCTCGCCGCCCTCCCACATCGCGCCCTCGGCCGTGATCACGATCGAGTAGCGGGACGGGTTGTTGCGGTGGTCCTCCTTGAGGATCTCCGCGAGCGCCTTGATGTCGTAGTTGAACTCCGGGATCACGCAGCGGGTGCTGGTGACGTACGCGGTGTAGAGGGCGGTGAAGCCCGCGTCGCGCCCGAAGATGCGGAAGACGCCGATGCGCTCGTGGGAGCCCAGGGTGGTCCGCTGGCGGTTGAGGACCTCCTTCGCGCGGGTGATCGCGCTGGAGAAGCCGATGCAGTACTCGGTCCCGTTGACGTCGTTGTCCATCGTCTTCGGGATCGCCACGAGCGGGAGGCCGCGCTCGTACAGGACGGAGCTGAACGAGAGCGTGTCGTCGCCGCCGATGGTGACGAGGTGCGTCAGGCCCAGGTGCTCGATCGTGTCGAGCACGTGGTCCGTCATGTCGTAGATGCCCTCGGACGTCTGCTTGTGCGCGACGGACTTGGGGTCCACCCAGGACGGCAGGCCCTTGGCCTTCATCTTCTTGGGGTTGGTCCGGGACGAGTGCAGGATCGTGCCGCCGGTGCGGTCGATGGTGCGCGTGTTGGTCCGGTCCAGGATCCGCACGTACTCGGGATCCAGGTCCGCACCACGGCGCTGGTGGGTCAGGCCCTCCCAGCCGCGGCGGATGCCCAGGACCTCGTAGCCAAGGTCCGTCGCCCGGTAGACGACGCTCTTGATGACGGAGTTGAGACCGGGGACGTCACCGCCGCCGGTCAGGATGCCGATTCGTCGAGGTGCAGCCATGCGCAAGGCTCCATGCAGGTCCGGCCGAAGACCGGACACGTGGTCGTTGTCGCCGAAGGCACGCCTCCTCCGACGCCGGCTGCCCGCCGCACCCGCAGGCGTCGCGCGCAGACCGTGGTCGGACGCAATGCTAGCGCGGTCGCGCGGTCGCTATGATCGGTTGCATGAACTACGAGCTCTTCATGGGTGAAGCCATTGCCGAGGCCCGCAGGGGTGCCGGCGACGGCGTGCCCGTCGTGGGGGCGGTCGCGGTCTGGAACGATGCGATGGTCGCCCGCGCCTGCCACCGCATCGGCGAGGGTGACGACCCCACCGCGCACGCGGTGATCACCGTGGTCCGCGAGGCCGCCCGCAAGCTCGGCAGCCTCCGGCTGTCTGACGTCACCATCTTCACCACGCTGGAGCCATGCCCGATGTGCGTGGGCGCGCTGCTCGAGTGCGATGTCGCGGCCGTGGTGTTCGCGGCACCGAACCCCGTGCTCGGAGCTGCGGGCAGCGTGGTCCAGCTGGCGCAGAACCCCGCCCTGCCGCGGCGCCTGGAGGTCGTGTCGGGGATTCGCCGCGGGGAGGCGGAGGAGCAGCTCGGCGACATCCGCGCGGCGCGCGCGCGTCGCTAGGGCTTCATCGCTCCCGGCCCGGCGTGCCCCTGCGCCACCCGGTGGCAGGCTCCTGGCACCCCATCCGGATGCTCCGGCCGTGTTTGCTATGCTTCGCCGTGGAGAGGTGTCCGAGTGGTTGATGGTGCCGCTCTCGAAAAGCGGTGTGCGAGAGCACCGTGGGTTCGAATCCCACCCTCTCCGCCACTCGATCTTCACGACCCGACGAGGCAACTCGTCGGGTCTTGCTATTCTTGGCGGTGGAGAGGTCGCCTAGTGGCCTAGGGCGCCGCACTGGAAATGCGGTATGGGGCAACCCATCGCGGGTTCAAATCCCGCCCTCTCCGCCATTCCTCCGTCCGCGGTGGAGCCGGGCTCCCGCGATGGCGGACCCCCGGGATCCCCGGACACGGTAGACTCTGCGAGCCGTGCTAGGCGGGGAACTAGCGGTGCCCTGTACCTGCAATCCGCTCCAGCAGGGCTGAATCCCCTCCCGAGGTCGGCGCTCCGCGAGAGCCGACGGTGGTTGCGACGTTGAGGGCCGGGTCCCGCGCAGCGGCGATCCGCGAACCGTGTCAGGACCGGAAGGAAGCAGCACTAAGCGAATGTCGCCGGGTGCCGCGGAACGGCCTGGTCCGAGTCGCCTCCCCCGCTGGGCGCGTTGGACGTCGTATCGACGGAGGGTGCACGGCACTACCCACATCGTCCACCCGCGCCCGCCAGAGCAGGAGCGTCGTTGACCGCAGGGACCACCCACCAGGCCCTCTACCGCCGCTGGCGGGCCCAGACGTTCTCGGAGATCGTCGGCCAGGAGGCGGTCGTCGCCACGTTGCGCAACGCCGTGGTCACGGGCCAGGTGGCGCACGCCATCCTCTTCACGGGCCCGCGCGGCACCGGCAAGACGTCGCTGGCGCGCATCCTCGCGAAGGCGCTCAACTGCGAGCGGCGTGCCGCGAACGGTGACCCGTGCGATGCGTGCCCGTCCTGCGTGGCCATCCGCGAGGGCCGTGCCCTGGACCTCGTTGAGATTGACGCCGCATCCAACCGCGGCATCAACGACGTCCGCGAGCTGCGCGAGCGGCTGAACTACGCGCCCACGGACCTCCGGCGCAAGGTCTACATCCTCGACGAGGCGCACCAGATCACGAAGGACGCCTGGAACGCGCTGCTGAAGTCCCTCGAGGAGCCGCCTGACTTCGTCACGTTCATGTTCGCCTCCACGCACCCCCAGGACTTCCCGCCGGCCATCCTGTCGCGGCTCCAGCGGTTCGACGTGCGGCGCCTGTCACCGGCGGAGATCACCGGCAAGCTGACGCGCATCCTCGAGGCGGACGGCCGCGATGCGGACCCGGAGGCCGTGGCGATCGTCGCCCGGCTTGCCGCGGGCGGCATGCGTGACGCGGAGTCCATCCTGGACCAGCTCCTCGCCTCCACCACGGGCCGCATCGAGGCGGACGGCGTCCGGGAGCTCCTCGGGCTCGCGGACGGCGAGCTGGTGGACGGCTTCTCCGCCGCGCTCGCAACCGGGGACCCCGCGTCCGGCATCGGCATCCTGGACCGGCTGGAGGATCGCGGGCGGGACCTGCGCGTCTTCCTGGACCAGGTGGTGGATGCGCTCCGTGAGCGAATCCTCGCGGATCTCCGAGCGGGAGGCGCGGACCCGGCCATCGCCGGTGCGGCCCGCCGTCTCGCCGCCATCGATCCCGGCCGGTTGGGCCCTGGTGGCCTGCGTCTCCAGATGGAGCTCGCGCTCCTGGACCCGGCAACGCCGGGCCGGGCGCCCGCTGCCACGGTCGCCGCCAACGCGCCCGTGCCTCCCGGGCCTGCCACCACCACCCCGCGTCCCGTGCCAGCGCCGCGGCCCGCGGCTCCTGACCGCGCCCCGGCCCCGGAGCCCGCCCCGGGATCGGCCGCCCCGGCCCCGGAGGCGGTCGCAGAGGCCCATCGGGCTGTCGCCACACCCCGCAACCCGTGGGAGTTCGGTGTCCGCGACCCGGACGAGCACCCGGCGCAGCCGTCCGCAGCCCGGCGTGATGCCATGCCCAACGTGGCCGAGCCGGCCGGGCCCGTGGCCCCGGACCCCACCCCCGCGATGGCCGCGGCCAGTGAGCCGGCGGCCACGCCCGCCCCGGACCCCACAGCCCCTGCCGTCGCTGCCGCGGATGCCATCGCGCTCGGCAACCCCTCCCAGGACACCGACATCGACCGCCTCCGTCACGGCTGGGCGCACATCGTGGGCCTGATCGCCCAGCGCAGCCCGGCGGCCAAGGCCGCGATCGTGGACTGCCGGCCCATGGCCATGGATGGACGGATCGTCACCATCGGGTTCCCGGAGGAGAAGGCGTTCCTCCGTGAGGCCACGGAGCGCCGCCGCCCGCTGCTCGAGGAGTGCATCACGGCCTTCCTGGGCCACGAGGTGGGCGTGCGGATCGTGGCCACCAACCTCGAGCTGCTGCCGGCGCTCCCGGACGACGAGGCCGCGGGCCTCATCGTGGAGGAGGCGCACCGCATCTTCGCGGACGTCCGTGTCAGCGCACCCGAGGTGAGCTGAACCATCGAGCGCCCCCGCCCGCCGGCACAGTGGGCGCGGGCCGGCACCACAGGCAGACGAGCCACACCCAGGACTGAGGAGAGGAACATGAGCATGGGCAACCTGCAGAAGATGGCGATGCAGATGCAGCAGGACATGGCGCGCGCCCAGCGCGAGCTCGAGACCGCCACGGTCGAGGGCACGGCCGGTGGCGGCGTGGTGAAGGCCGTCGTCTCGGGCAAGCGGGAGATCATGAGCCTCACCATCGATCCGTCCGCCGTCGACCCCGAGGACGTCGAGATGCTCCAGGACCTCGTCCTGTCCGCGGTCAACGAGGGCCTCAAGGCGGCGCAGGCGCTCGAGGAGCAGAAGATGGGCGCCATCACCGCCGGCCTCCGCGTCCCCGGCCTGTTCTGAGATCCTGCCGGTGGCCACCGCCGTCATCGAGCCCGTCGCGCGCCTGATCGAGGCGTTCTCGCGTCTGCCCGGCATCGGCCCCAAGACGGCGCAGCGGCTCACGTACCACCTGCTGCGCGCGCCGGACGCCGAGGCGCGGGCCCTCGCGCGCGCCCTCATCGCGGTCCGCGACGAGGTGGTGTTCTGCGAGCGCTGCTTCAACATCAGCGACGCTCCCGTCTGCCCCATCTGCCGGGATCCCGGCAGGGACGCCACACGCGTGTGCGTCGTCGAGGAGCCACTCGACGTCCTTGCCATCGAGCGCACCTCGGAGTTTCGTGGCAGGTACCACGTGCTGCACGGGGCGATCAGCCCCATCGACGGCATTGGACCGGACCGGCTGAAGGTCCGCGAGCTCATCGAGCGTGTCACCGAGGCGGACGCAGCGGGCGAGCGCATCGAGGAGGTCATCCTGGCCACCAACCCGACGCTGGAGGGAGAGGCAACGGCCATGTACCTCGGCGAGCGCCTCGAAGGGCGCGTTGGCTCCGTCACGCGCATCGCGCGCGGACTGCCCGTGGGCGGGGATCTTGAGTACGCGGACGACGTCACCCTGATCCGCGCCCTCCAGGGCCGGCGGGCGCTCTGATGCGCGAGCTCATCGTGGAGCTGCTGCTCCGCCTTCCCAAGCTGATCCTCGCCACCGTGGTGGGGCTGGTCGCGTGGGCGATCACCACCGGCATCGCGGGCTCCGCGCCGTCCGCGGAGCTGTGGCTGCTGTGCTTCCTCGGCGGGGGCATGTTCGTCCTCCTCGTCCAGGAGGGGCCCATCTGACACGAGCGCGGGGCCGGCGTGCGAGCGTGCGTGCACTTCTGGCTTGACAGCCTCCGCGACCTTCCCTAATATCCCTCCTCGCGCCTCACGAACCCGAGGCCAGCCGGTCCCCCGCCAAGGCGAGGACCTCCCGAGACCCCCCGTTTGACACGGGGAGCGAACCGCGGCACAATTCGCGGTCCGCGCTCCGGGCGGTAAAGGCCGGGTGCAGCACCTTAACAACTGAAGAGTGGTAGGAACTTCAGCACGAAGAACGTGCCTGGACCAAGCTTGAGCTATCACTCAGCCGGAAGGTTGAGTTTTCGCGGAGAGTTTGATCCTGGCTCAGGATAAACGCTGGCGGCGTGCATGAGACATGCAAGTCGAACGAACGAGCTTGCTCGTTAGTGGCGAACGGCTGAGTAACGCGTAGGTGACCTGCCCTGAAGTGGGGGATAACGGCCCGAAAGGGTTGCTAATACCGCATGTGGCGACGTGTTCGTTCACGTCATCAAAGCCGCGAGGCGCTTCAGGAGGGGCCTGCGTCCGATTAGCTCGTTGGTGGGGTAACGGCTCACCAAGGCGACGATCGGTAGGTGGTCTGAGAGGACGATCACCCAGACTGGGACTGAGACACGGCCCAGACTCCTACGGGAGGCAGCAGTCGGGAATTTTGCTCAATGGGGGAAACCCTGAAGCAGCAACGCCGCGTGAGGGATGAAGGCCTTCGGGTTGTAAACCTCTTTTTCCAGGGACGACAATGACGGTACCTGGAGAATAAGTCACGGCTAACTACGTGCCAGCAGCCGCGGTAATACGTAGGTGACCAGCGTTGTCCGGATTTACTGGGCGTAAAGAGCGCGCAGGCGGTCGTTCAAGTCGAGTGTGAAAGCCCCCGGCTCAACTGGGGAGGGTCATTCGATACTGATCGACTCGAAGGCAGGAGAGGGAAGCGGAATTCCCGGTGTAGTGGTGAAATGCGTAGATATCGGGAGGAACACCAGTGGCGAAGGCGGCTTCCTGGCCTGTTCTTGACGCTGAGGCGCGAAAGCTAGGGGAGCAAACGGGATTAGATACCCCGGTAGTCCTAGCCGTAAACGATGGACACTAGGTGTTGGTGGTATCAACCCCACCAGTGCCGTAGCTAACGCATTAAGTGTCCCGCCTGGGGAGTACGGCCGCAAGGCTAAAACTCAAAGGAATTGACGGGGCCCCGCACAAGCAGCGGAGCGTGGGGTTTAATTCGATGCAACGCGAAGAACCTTACCAAGGCTTGACATGACCAGGAATCCGGCGGAAACGTCGGCGTCCCGCAAGGGACCTGGCCACAGGTGTTGCATGGCTGTCGTCAGCTCGTGTCGTGAGATGTTGGGTTAAGTCCCGCAACGAGCGCAACCCCTATCGTGTGTTGTATCACTCACACGAGACTGCCGAGAGAAACTCGGAGGAAGGCGGGGATGACGTCAAGTCAGCATGGCCCTTACGTCTTGGGCTACACCCACGCTACAATGGCCGGTACAACGGGCTGCGAAACCGCGAGGTGGAGCTAATCCCTTAAAGCCGGTCTCAGTTCGGATTGTAGGCTGCAACTCGCCTACATGAAGCCGGAGTTGCTAGTAACCGCCGGTCAGCATACGGCGGTGAATATGTTCCCGGGGCTTGTACACACCGCCCGTCACGTCATGAAAGCTGGCAACACCCGAAGCCGGTGGGCCAACCGCAAGGAGGCAGCCGTCGAAGGTGGGGTCGGTGATTGGGACGAAGTCGTAACAAGGTAGCCGTACCGGAAGGTGCGGCTGGATCACCTCCTTTCTAGGGAGATCCGAGTCGGCGCATATACGGTGAGGCGTCGGCGTTGATGGCTCCCAGGTTGATCGCACGATCGTTCGCATCTCCAGCCGAGTGGGATGCGCCGGCACATGCCGGAGGTCTGCTGCGACTCGGTGAGACACCGTACCGGGCACGATCAATCGGCCCTGTTCCTGCCACTCTTCAAGGGTTACGGTGCTGCCGCCCTGCGGCCGGACACCTACCGGGGCGCATAGCTCAGCTGGTTAGAGCGCGGCCCTGATAAGGCCGAGGTCCCTGGTTCGAGTCCAGGTGCGCCCACCACTCCCTGGTCCCCCGGCTCAACGGGGACGTAGCTCAGTTGGCAGAGCATCTCCTTTGCAAGGAGAGGGTCAGGAGTTCGAGTCTCCTCGTCTCCACCACCCCGCCGGCCGGCGCTGGGAGTCCACCACCTTCAACGTGAATACCGGTCCTGGAGAGATCCAGGACAACGTTCTCCCCTGACCCGTGTGCTCAGCATTGAGCCCACCGACCAGCGGAGAAGCTGGACGAGGATCCCTCGGGATCGTCGCGACCCGCGCAAGCGGTGCACCTTAACAACTGGATAGATGACGGTAGTAAAGAAGATCGACGTCGCCGGACTCAAGCCGGCGGCGAGGATCACAATTTCGCCGTGAAATGATCAAGGAGAACCCCGATCAGATCCCGCCTCGCACTGGCCGCCTGGTCAAGTGCTGGGAGGGGGTCAAGCTACACAGGGCACGGGGTGGATGCCTTGGCGCCAAGAGCCGATGAAGGACGTGGCAGGCTGCGTTAAGCCCCGGGGAGTCGCGAGCAGACGTTGATCCGAGGATGTCCGAATGGGGAAACCCGGCTGGGGTCATGCCCAGTCACCCATGGTTGAACACATAGGCCATGCGGAGGTAAGCCAGCGAACTGAAACATCTCAGTAGCTGGAGGAAAAGAGATCATTCCCTGAGTAGTGGCGAGCGAAACGGGAATAGCCCAAACCGTTCCAGCGTGATAGGCGGCAGCCGTTTCTGGAATGGGGTTGTAGGAGTCGATCGTTGGAGGCCTGCCGGCCTCCTGCAGAGTTACAAAGCCGGTGGCTAGTCGAACCCGCCTGGAACGGCGGGCCAAAGAGGGTGACAGCCCCGTAGGCGAAAGCCAGCCGGCCTCTGGATTGACCACCTGAGTACCACGTGGAAGGTCTCTCATGTGGGAACCTAGGCGGACCACCGTCTAAGGCTAAATACTCTTGGCGACCGATAGCGAACTAGTACCGTGAGGGAAAGGTGAAAAGCACCCCGGAAGGGGAGTGAAATAGTACCTGAAACCACGTGCCCACAAGCAGTCAAAGGGTGTTGCCGCGCAAGCGGTAGCCTGATGGCGTGCCTTTTGAAGAATGAGCCGACGAGTTACTTGTGTGTGGCGAGGTTAAGCTCGAGAAGAGCGTAGCCGGAGCGAAAGCGAGTCTGAATAGGGCGCGAGTCGCACACAGTAGACCCGAAACTGAGTGACCTAACCATGGGCAGGGTGAAGCGAGAGTAATGTCTCGTGGAGGCCCGAACTCACCAGCGTTGAAAAGCTGGGGGATGACCTGTGGTTGGAGGTGAAATGCCAATCGAACTCAGAGATAGCTGGTTCTCCCCGAAATAGCTTTAGGGCTAGCCTCAGGCGTTCAATCCCGGGGGTAGAGCACTGGATGGGTTAGGGGGCTTCCCGCTTACCAACCCCAACCAAACTTCGAATCCCGGAATTCTAGAGCCTGGGAGTCAGACTGCGAGGGCTAAGCTTCGTGGTCAAAAGGGAAACAGCCCGGACCGTCAGCTAAGGTCCCTAAGTCCATGCTAAGTGGTAAAGGATGTGGATTCGCATAGACAACCAGGATGTTGGCTCAGAAGCAGCCATCATTGAAAGAGTGCGTAACAGCTCACTGGTCAAGTGGATCTGCGCCGAAAATGTAACGGGGCTCAAGCATGGCACCGAAGCTACGGACTTGCCGAAAGGCGAGTGGTAGGGGAGCGTTCCGCTCTGCAGAGAAGGTCGACGGTAACGACGGCTGGAGCGTGCGGAAGTGCGAATGTCGGCATTAGTAGCGAGATGTGGGTGAGAATCCCACACGCCGTAAGCCTAAGGTTTCCTGAGGAAGGCTCGTCCACTCAGGGTTAGTCGGGCCTAAGCCGAGGACGAACGTCGTAGGCGATGGACATCCGGTTGATATTCCGGAACCACCAAAAGATCGTTTGCACCGCAAGGTGTCGCCACGGGGTAGGACCCTGGAGGCTGGCCGGCATTGCCGGTCGAGTCCAGGAGCCGATCCGGGGTGAGAGCAAAGGCAGGACACGGAACGGTAGCTCGAGCGCGTTTTGGCTATACGCGTCTAAGCCGGTAGGGGGAGTGGACAGGCAAATCCGTCCGCTCATTCAACCCCGAGCAGCGAATGAAAGGGCATCAGCCCGATTCGAGTAAGCCGATCTGGCGAGAAAATTGTCTAGCGAGATCTGAGGTGCCCGTACCGTAAACCGACACAGGTAGGCGGGTAGAGCATACCAAGGCGATCGGGAGAACCCTCGTTAAGGAACTCGGCAAAATGGCCCCGTAACTTCGGGAGAAGGGGCGCTCCGGTTTACCGGAGCCGCAGTGAAATGGCCCAGGCGACTGTTTAGCAAAAACACAGGTCTCTGCGAAAGCGAAAGCTGACGTATAGGGGCTGACGCCTGCCCAGTGCTGGAAGGTTAAGAGGAGGGGTGCAAGCTCTGAATCGAAGCCCCAGTAAACGGCGGCCGTAACTATAACGGTCCTAAGGTAGCGAAATTCCTTGTCGGGTAAGTTCCGACCCGCACGAATGGCGTAACGGTCTGGGCGCTGTCTCAACGAGGGATCCGGCGAAGTTGAAGTACCAGTGAAGATGCTGGTTACCCGCGCTAGGGCAAAAAGACCCCGTGGAGCTTTACTACACCCTGACATTGGGTTGGGATTCAATTTGTGTAGGATAGGTGGGAGGCTGAGAAGCTGGGGCGCTAGCCTCGGTGGAGCCGACGTTGAAATACCACCCTGGTTGGATTTCGATCCTAACCGCGACCCGTAAGCCGGGCGCAGGACAGTGTCAGGCGGGTAGTTTGACTGGGGCGGTCGCCTCCTAAAGTGTAACGGAGGCGCCCAAAGGTTCCCTCAGGCTGAATGGAAACCAGCCGAAGAGTGCAAAGGCATAAGGGAGCTTGACTGCGAGACCTACAAGTCGAGCAGAGACGAAAGTCGGGCTTAGTGATCTGGTACCTCCGAGTGGAAGGGGTATCACTCAACGGATAAAAGCTACCCCGGGGATAACAGGCTGATGGTGCCCAAGAGTTCACATCGACGGCACCGTTTGGCACCTCGATGTCGGCTCGTGGCATCCTGGGGCGGAAGTACGTCCCAAGGGTTCGGCTGTTCGCCGATTAAAGCCGCACGCGAGCTGGGTTCAAAACGTCGTGAGACAGTTTGGTCTCTATCCAGCGTGGGCGTAGGGAACTTGAGAGGAGCTGCTCCTAGTACGAGAGGACCGGAGTGGACGAACCGCTGGTGTGCCAGTTGTCCCGCCAGGGGCATCGCTGGGTAGCCAAGTTCGGTTGGGATAAGCGCTGAAAGCATCTAAGTGCGAAGCTCGCCTCAAGATGAGGTTCCCCACCGGGTCAACCGGGTAAGACCGCAGAGAGACCATCTGCTTGATAGGCAGCATGTGGAAGTCCGGCGACGGATGAAGCTGAGCTGTACTAATGGTCGAGGGCTTGACCTCTACTTCCAGCACCTGACCAAGGGTCAGCGTGCCTGGAGATGATTGGGTCTCCTCATTTCGGCATTGTGATCCTCGATGTTCTGGCGCCGGCGTTGGCAAACGCTGTCGCTGCCGTCATCTACCAGATGCATGCAACCCTGGTGACTCTAGCGGAGAGGCCACACCCGTTCCCATCCCGAACACGGAAGTTAAGCTCTCCAGCGCCGAAAATACTGAGAGGGCAGCCTTTCGGGAACATAGGTCGTCGCCAGGGTTGTTGCATTTA
>CAIYZX010000079.1 GCA_903930745.1 uncultured Chloroflexota bacterium
CGCCCGCCCATGCGGTTGTCGGCGTCCACCGAGTCCACCATGACGCCAGCGGGCGGCGGGCCGCTCACGACGAGCGGCATGGCCCGGGCCGTGAGCGATGCGGGCAGCGGGTCGTCATCCTGCGGGCCCAGCAGGATGACGCCGTCAACATGGCCGCCCTCGAGGTACCGCTCGATCCGCCTGCGGTCCGCCACATCGCGGCCGATCATCAGGATCAGCTGGGTCTCGTCCTCCGAGAGGCCGTTGGCGATGCCCAGGAGCAGCTGGCCGAAGAACGGGTCACCGAAGAACTGCTGCGTGGACTCCAGGACCACCACCCCAACGGAGCCGCTCCTCCGGGCCGCCAGCGAGCGGGCCGCGCGGTTCGGCACGTAGCCAAGGCGGGTGATCGCGTCCTGCACGGCCGCGCGCACCTCGGGCCGGACCTTGGGGCTGGCATTCACCACGCGTGAGACCGTCGCCGGAGAGACCTTGGCGGCGCGGGCGACGTCGGCAAGGGTGATGGATCCGGTGTTCAGGCGCGTGCGTGACCTTGCCAGGGGGTCAGTCTCCGTTGGTGGATCGCCGGTCACAGGTTGGTGCCGGGAGCAGACGACAAGAGAATAGCCGCGCCGCGTCCTGGAGTCGGCTGCGGATGGACTCGCCGAAGAGATCGCGTGCCGCGGGCCGGACGCGTGCCGCGGGCCGGACGCTGGGCCGGAGAGGTCCCCCAGCGCCGACTCGGCCCCTTGGTCCAGTGTGGTTGCGGTTGGGCGCGACGACGCCGACAGGGGTCGAAGGAGAACACCCTCCTCCCCGGTCGTGCGTGAACAGGGTCATAGGGCGGTGGATTCAGGGCAGATCCGGCCAGTGGCGGCGGGTCGCGCGGGCCGCAGATGGGGTAGTTGCGGTTGGGCGCGACGACGGGCGCAGGTGGGACGAGGGGGGCGGGAGCTCCGAGGGGACGGGGCCGAAGAGCTAGCCGGCGCGGCGGAGGGTGGCTGAGACGGCGGCGGCCGTGGCGATGACCCAGTGCTGGAGGGAGCCCTCCGCGGTGGGATCGTTGGGGTCCGGGAAGCGGTAGGACGGACCGTGGACGTGGACCGCTGCCACGATGTCGCCTGACGGATCCGAGACGGCGGCGGACACCGAGGTGATGCCGTCCGCAACCTCGTCGCGGGTCCAGGCGTAGCCGTCCAGGCGGGCGCGGGCGATGCGGGCGCGGAGCTCACCCGGGTCCGTCATGGTGTTGGACGTGAACCGCTCCAGTGGCGCTGAAAGGTAGCGCTCCACCTCGTCCGGGCGGCGGTGGGCCAGGAACATGAAGCCCGCAGAGACGGCGTGCATCGGCAGGCGCGTGCCGGTCCAGTCGCGGACGCCCACGGGGTTGGGGCTGTCCTCGTGGTCGATGTAATGGACGAGCTCGCCATCGGGGATCGAGAGACCGGCGACCTCACCCGTGGCCGCGGCAAGGGCGACGAGATGGGGCCGCGCCAGGCCGATCAGGGACCGCGGCGACGACGAGGCCGAGGCCGCCAGGGAGACGAGGCGCTCGCCGATGCGGTAGTCCGTGCCATCGGTGACCTGCTCCACGGCGCCCTCCGCGGCGAGTGCCGCGAGGAGGCGGGCGACGGTGGACTTGGGCAGCGACACACGGTCCGCGATATGCGTGACGCCGGCCGGCCCGTCGCCGAGGGCGGCGAGGACGGAAAACGCGCGCTCTATCGATTGGACTCTGGACATCGTACGCGGTGTCCTCTACCCTGCAACAACCAACGGTTCCATCATGCGGCATTGTTCCGCATCGTGGAACCCCAGTCAAGCGACACCGCGCCTGCCCCCCAGCTTCCACCCGGCGGCCCGTCCCAACGCCGGTCACCAGACCCCCGGCCACCAAGGAGGCCCGCCGAATGTCCGACGAGCAGGAGCTCGATCTCGCCAGCCTGAACGACGAGGAGCTCGTCGAGCAGATGCACAACGACCTGTACGACGGCCTCGCGGACGAGATC
>CAIYZX010000080.1 GCA_903930745.1 uncultured Chloroflexota bacterium
GATCTCGTCCGCCAGCCCGTACAGCCGCTCCAGGACGGCAGCCGAGCGGTCGGCGATCGCCGCATCGAAGCCGATCCGGCCGGCGGCCGCGCCCCGGCGCCAGTCGTGCAGCCCGGTCTGGATGGACAGGAGATCGCCAACCCCGGCCCGGTTGACCCGGTCGGGGGCCCGCTCGATCAGCTCCAGGTCCGCCACGATCCGGTCTGCAACCACGAAGCCCTCGTAGACCACGCCGCGGCCGCGCCGGACGGCGATGGTGTTCGTCACGGAGGCGTCCACGCTGACCGATCCCGGCATCAGGACGAGCGGCCGCTCGTTCCGCCAGGCCACGTGCTTGGCGGCGTCCATGGTCATCCCGCCACCCAGTCCCGCCACCCAGTCGAACCCGGCCAGCTCCGAGGCGCGACGCTCCAGCGCGTCCGCCTCGAGGGTGTCCACGAGGACCACGCGGGCGAACCGCGACGCGTCGCGCGGGCCGAGTGCGGCGAGCGGCCCCTCCTGGGTCAGGAGGACGCCGCTCCCGGGCAGGAACCCCTGCCGGCCCAGGATCCCCCGCCCCACCCGAAGGTCGGGGTGCATGGCGCGCTGGAGCAGCGTGGGGTCAATCGTCGCGGTCACCTGCCAGCTCCTCCGGTCACTGCTTGAACGGGAGACCGCCGCTCATCACCAGGTGGCTCGCGGTGACGTGGTTCGCCAGTGGAGAGCAGAGGAACAGGACGCCGCCGGCGATGTCGTCGGGTGCCTCGAACGCCTCCAGGATGAGCCGCCTGCGGTACTCCTCCTTCACCTCCGCGGCCGGGATGCCCCGCCGCTCGCCTTCCTGCACCCACTCCGCCTCCATCATCTCCGTGGCGACATCACCGGGGCCGATGGCGTTCACGGTGACGTGCGGGGCGAACTCCTGGGCGGCCACCTGCGTGAGGCCCACGATGGCGAACTTCGCCGCGCAGTACGGACCGAAGAACTTGGTCACCGTGTTCAGCTGGGCCACGTATGAGCCCAGGTTCACGATCCGTCCCCAGCCTCGCTCCATCATCTGGGGAGCCAGGCGTCGCATGGTCAGGAAGGTGGCCTTCGCCATGCCGTCCACGTGGGCGTCCCAGTCGTCCTCGGTGCAGTCCACGATGGACCGGTAGAGGGAGATGCCGGCGTTGTTCACCAGGATGTCCACGCCGCCGAGCGCGTCAACCGCGCCATCGCAGATGGCGTGCACGGTCTCCGTGCTCCTGAGGTTGCCCGGGAGGGCCGCCGATCGACGGCCGAGCGCCCGGATCTCGCCGGCGGTCCGGCTCGCCGTCTCCGGGTTCAGGTCGTTCACGGCCACGTCCGCGCCTGCGGCGGCGAGCCGGATGGCGATGGCCTTGCCGATGCCGCGCCCGGCCCCGGTGACGAGGGCGCGCCGGCCCGAGAGATCGATCTGCTCGCTCACTTGACCGCTCCGAAGGTGAGGCCCCTGACGATGTAGCGCTGGGCGATGCCGGCAAAGACGATCATCGGCACCACCGCGGTGACGGCCGCCGCCGCCATCTCCTGCCAGCGGATCGCGGCGTAGCCCCTGAAGCCCGCCACCGCAACCTGCACGGTCCGCGCCTGGTCGAAGGTGAGCGATAGGGCGATCGTCACCTCGTTCCACATGTTGACCCCCACGAGGATGGCCGTCGCCGCGAGGCCGGGAGCCGCCAGCGGCAGGTAGACCCGCAGGAGGGTCTGGAGCTCGGTGGCGCCGTCAACGCGGGCGGAATCGCCCAGCTCGCGCGGGACCTCGCCCAGGAACGCCTGGATCAGCCAGACCGCGAACGGGATGGCGAAGACCTGGTAGACGATGACGAGGCCGATGACGGTGTCGTAGAGCCCGAACTGCTGGTAGAGCACGTACATCGGGATGACGAACAGGAACTCCGGGGTCGTGTAGGCGAGCAGCAGCCACAGTCGGAACCACTTGCCGCCGCGGACGCGGAAGCGCACGAGGGCATACGCGGCGGGCGTCGCGACGACCAGGGCGACCGCCACGCCCAGCAGTACCACGAGGATCGACGAGATGTACGCGTCCGCGAACCCGGCCGTCTTCCAGATCTGGACGTACTTGGAGAAGTCGGGCACGTAGAGCAGGTCCGGCGGGCTCTTGAAGGCATCCCGCGGGACCTTCGTGGAGATCACGAAGAGCCAGTAGAGCGGGAACAGCGAGAGCAGGGTGGCGATCGCCGCGATGGCGTACGCCACCATCGAGGCGGGTGTCAGCCGACGGCGCCTCATGCCGGCTCCTCGCCGCTCGGCAGGAGGCGCTGGTACGCCAGGAGCACCAGCAGCGCGAAGGCCGCGAACACCACCATCGTGGTCATGGACACGCTCATGTTCAGCTGCTTGAAGGCCATGCGGTAGGCGAGCACCTGGACGGACTCCGTGATGGTCATGGGGCCGCCACCGGTGGTCCCGAAGATGATGGCGAACACCTTGAGGCAGTCCACGGTCCTGAACATCAGCACCACCAGGATCGTGGGCCGGAGCAGGGGCAGCGTCAGGTAGCGGAACCGCTGCCAGGCGCCGGCGCCGTCCACCTCCGCTGCCTCGAACGGCTCAACCGGGAGCGCCTGGAGTCCCGCCGAAAGCACGATGAAGACGAAGGCCGTCTGCCACCACGCATCGATCATCACGACGCTCAGCATCGCCATGTGCGGGTCGCCGAGGAAGCCCAGGCGCGGCAGCCCGGCCGCCTGCAGAAGGAGGCCGATGACGCCCAGCGTGGGATCCAGCATGACCTTCCAGATGACGGACACGATCATGCCTCCGACCATCAGCGGCACGAGGAGCAGGGTTCGGACCAGGCCGCGCCCAAGGCCCAGCCGTCCAACGACGAGCGCGGTCCCAAGGCCCAGCACGAGCTCCACCGACACCGCCCCCGCCGTGAACACGATGGTGTTCCACATCGCTCCGAGGAACCGGGTGTCGGTGAGCAGATCCAGGTAGTTCCGCAGCCCCACGAAGTTGAGGCGGTGACCCCAGTTCCAATCGTAGAGGCTCATGTAGAGCGAGTAGAGCGTGGGGTAGACGGAGGTCAGGCCAAGCAGGATGACCGCAGGCACGAGGAACCGCCCTCCCCGGTCCCGACCGCGGCGCCTCCGCGCGAGCAGCGTCATCCCTGTCTCCGGCTGGATGGTGAGGCGCCCCGGCCCCGCCTGGGGCTCGGGGCGCCTCCCTGGCTCAGGTGCTGGGCATCGGGCGGCGGTGCCGCCCGATGCGGGTTCTCAGCCTACGGGTTCACGGCCTTGAGGAGGGCATCGTTGCCCGCCTTGCAGGCCTCGTCCTGCGGTGTCCCCTGGGCGATCGCGAGCTCCGTGTCGGCGATCGCGAGCGCCCCGTCCTTCCAGCCTTCCTTGAGGACGACCGTCGTGCGGGATGTCTGCATCGCGGCGTTGACGGTTGCCACGTACTCCGGGTTCAGGCTCCCGGTGTAGACCGGGTCGCTGTACGAGGAGAGGCGCGGTGCGCCGCCCGTCTTGGTGCCGATCTGGGAGGTGTTGGCCTTGTTGGTCATCCACTGGATGAAGTACCAGGCCGCATCCTTCTTCTCGGAGGTCTTCGGGATGCCCAGGCCCCAGAGCCAGTGGCCCGTGAACGAGGGACCACCCGCGGTCACCGGGGGCAGCACCGCGTAGCCCACCTTGCCCGCGACCGTGGAGACGGACGCGTCCTCGTAGGACGGGCCGAAGAGGCTGGCGTCGATGAAGAAGCCGGCCTTGCCCTGGCTGAAGAGGGTGTTGGCATCGGGCCAGTCGATCGCGAACTTGTTCTCGGGGCCCGTGGCCAGGAGGTTGCCGTAGTTGGCGAGGCCCTGGCAGACACCCGGGTCCGTCAGGCGGGGCTTGTCCCATGCCCCGTCAAACCACATGCCGTACGGGGTGGGGGCCTGGCGGTCGCCGAAGGCGTTCCAGACCACGCCGGAGAGGGTGTCCATGATGGTGTCCGACCGGATGCCGCGCATCACGGCGCCGGACACGCCCTCGGCGCCCTTGTCCTTCGAGATCTGCTGCGCCTGGGCGATCAGGTCCGCGAAGGTCGCGGGGGGTGCGCTCACCAGGTCCTTGTTGTAGAACAGGATGTACGTCTCGAACGAGATGGGGATGCCGTACACCTGGGCGGCGCTGTCGCCGGGCGGGAACTGGGCGCCGGCAAGGAAGCCTGCGGGGAAGTCCTCGAACGCGTAGTCAGGCGATGTCTTCTTCGGGTCGGAGAGGTACGGCGTCAGCGGCTCGATGAGGTCGGCGCTGTACTGCGTGAAGGCAGTGGAGTCCATCGGCAGGAAGTAGACATCGGCACCCGTGCCGCGGATCGTCTGCTCCATCTTGTCGAAGTAGAGGTCCTCGCTGAAGGCCTCCACGTTGACCTTGATCCCGGTCTCTGCGGTGAACTGGTCCAGCAGGGGGGTCATCCCGTCCGTCCAGGGGTGCTGGTTGGCCAGGAACGTGATCTCCTGCCCGGAGAACTGCTTCCAGTCGAAGGCGGCCGGAGCGCTGGTCGCGGGCTCGGCGGTCGCGGGTGCCGCGGTCGCGGGTGCCGGCGTGGCCGGCGCGGGTGTTGGCTCCCCCTGGCCGGCGCAGCCGGCTGCAAGCACGAGAACGGCGAGCAGCGCTCCCGCTCTCCCGATTGCCCTGGTCATGACGTTCTCCTCCTCGGGGCGACCGCAGCTCGCGAGTGCGATCTGCGCATCAGCTCAACTCAACCAGGCCCGCATGCGGGCGATCTCATCCTCCGTGATCGGGTGGTCGCTGGCCACCGTATACCAGAGACCGGCGCGCTTCACATGCTCCGGCAGGATCCGGAGCGCGTCGGCGACCTGGTCCCATGTGATGCCCATCTCCTCGGGGCGATAGGGGACGCCGATCCGTTCGATCACCTCCCTGATCCATGCTGCACGGTTGTCCTGGAGCCAGCTCATGAGGAGCACGCCCAGGCCAACGATCTGGCCGTGGATGAACGGCTTGCCTGTCTGGTACTCCAGGGCGTAGAAGAGGAAGTGCTCCGCACCCTCGATGTGCCGCGGGTTCCAGCCCGCGTTGTGGAACGCGGCGCCGCCCCACCGGAGCGACTCCGCCAGCGCACGGATGCCCGCGTCGTTCACCGCGTGGATGTCGTCCGCATGGTCGACGACGCGCTGCAGGGCGGCCTGCGCCTCGTCCACGAGCCGCTGGTCATAGGGCCACTGGGGCTCCGTTCTCCCCTTGTCGCGCGCCATCTGCCAGTCATGGTGTCCGGTGTGGTAGCAGATGATGTCGCCCACCCCGCTCCGGTTCAGGGCGATCGGGGCGGAGCGGATCACGTCGTAGTCCACGTAGACGGCCTCGGGGATCGCCCAGGCCACGTACTTCACCACGCCGTTGACGCGGACGGCAGCGCGGTGGGCCCACGCCGCATTGACGGACATCATGGTGGGCACCTGGAAGAGCGGCTTCCGGTGGGCCCACGCCACGTACTTGGCGACGTCCAGTGCCTGCCCGCCGCCAAGGCCGATGACCGCCTCGAAGTGGGGCAGCGCCCGCACGATCCGGTCCAGGTCGTCGCGCTCCAGCGTGTCCACCAGGAGTGGGCCGGCGACGTTGTCGTCGAAGCTGTCCCGGAAGCGCGGCCACAGGTCTGCCATCGTGACCACCAGGTACGGCCGGTGGACGTAGGACTGGAGCTCCGGGACCAGGCCCCGGCCGTAGACGGTGTTGAACAGGTCTGCCATCGCAATCCTCCGGCGGCGCGGACGCCGCTGCTACTCGCGGTCTGTCACCTTGCTGGCTACGAGCGTCCGTCCGGGCTCGCGTCCCACGAAGCGGGCGAGTCCTGCCGCGAGGTGCTGGAGCGGCACCACCGCTGCGAGCGCTGCGAGCGCTTCGGGAAGGGGGGCAAGTGGCGTGTGGTGCAGCCCATCCGGCAGCGCGACGCCTGCGTCCGCGACACCACCTCCGATGAGCCACGTGGGCGAGCCCAGCTCGGCGGTCTCCACGGCGAGGGACGTGGCGAGGCCGGACGTGGGACCGTCCGGCGCGACGACCACGATGCCCGCGCCCGGGCCCGCCAGCTCCATGGGGCCGTGCCGGAAGGCTCCGCCGGCGAGCGCCTCCGTGGGGATCGCGGCGGACTCCTTCGAGGTCAGCGCCGCGTAGGCGGCTGCCCCAAGGCCGGGCCCACGTCCCACGAAGACCACCGCCCGGCAGCCGGCCATGCGCCTGCAGACCTCCCCGGCCGCATCCGAGGCGTTGAGCCGCTCCATCTCCGCCGCGGCTGCCAGCAGGTCCGATGCGAGCGCGGCGTCGCACGCGCCCCGCTGGAGCATGAGGAGCACGGCGATCGCGGCAACGTAGGTCTTCGTGGCGACGTTTGCCTCGGTGCCGGCAAGCATCGGCAAGGCCACGTCCGCCATGCCGGCAAGCGGGCTGGCGGGGTCGTTGCAGACGGCGATCACCGGAGCCTGTGCGCCGAGCGCGCGGAGACGCTCCACCACGGCCACGGTCTCGTAGCTCCGCCCGGACTGGCTGACGGCGATCACCGCGCCCGCGGCTGCGGCGGCGCCGATCCCGTAGTGGAGCAGCTCTCCCGCATCCTCGAGGATCACCTGCCGCGTGGAGCGGTCAAGCGTGCGCCCGGCGGAGAGCGAGCTGCCCATGCCGGTGACCACGAGCGGCTGGTCCTGCGCTGCGGCAACCAGGCCGGCGGCCCGGTCAAGGTCCGCAGCCAGGGTCCCCCGGTAGGCCGAGACGAGCTCGCGCAGCACGGCGGGTTGCGCGGACACGTCGTCGATGAAGCCCATCCGTACCTCGTGGTCGGGTGACGCTGCGGTATGGTTCGCCCTGGGAAACATACCACGGCGGTGTCATGGCAATGAAACATTTTCGTGGCCGCGCCGAGGGACCGGGCGGCATGTCGGCGCCGGTCGCGGTGGTGGTTGACGTTGGGGGCACCCGGGTCCGGGCGGCGCTTGCGGGTCCGGACGGGACACCGACCGGACGCGTCGTCCGACCCACGGACCGGACCAGCCCGGAGCGGTTCCTGGCCGGGCTGGAGGAGGTCATCCGGGCGGTGCTCGCCGGGGCACCTCGGACGGTCGCCGCGCGCCTGCCGGTGATCGTGGGTTGCACCGGGCCGATCGGGCCGGGTGGATCGCTGGTGGACCCGCCCAACCTGGACCCGTCGTTTCGGGACCTGCCGCTGGGTGCCGCGCTCGGGGAGCGCCTCCGGCGCCCCGTTGTCGTTGGCCTTGACACCCACCTCGCCCTGCTGGGCGAGCAGCAGGCGGGCGCGCTGCGGGGGCGGTCCGACGGCATCTACCTCACGGTCTCCACCGGCGTTGGCGGAGCGATCCTGTCCGGCGGGCGGCTCCTCCGGGGCGCACGGTCCATGTCCGGCGAGCTTGGCCACCTCCCCGTCGCCGCGCGGGGTCCCCGGTGCGGCTGCGGCGGACAGGGCCACCTCGAGGCGGTCGTCGCCGGGCCTGCGCTGGGCCGCTCCGTGATGCGGCGCGCGGATCGGGAGGTGGGTGGCGCCCTCGCCCTGCGGATCCGCGCGCTTGGGCGGATCCCGGACGGCAGCGACGTCGCCCTGTGGGCGTCCGAGGGTGATCCCGACGCCACGGCGGTGCTGCGTCGTGCGCGCGGCGCCCTCGCGGTGGCCGTCACCGCGCTCGTGTCCCTCCTGGACCCTGAGGTGGTGGTCCTGGGCGGCGGCGTGGTGCTGGGCAGCCCCGAGGCCTGGACAGCGGCCTGCCGGGAGCACATCCGGCGGCATGGACTGGCGGCGCACCGGGAGAGCGTGGAGGTGACCGCGGCCGTGCTGGGCGACGACGCGGGCCTGTACGGCGGGGTTGCCTACGCGAGGATGATGGACGCCCTGGAGCCCGTCACCGAGGGCTGACCGCTGCGCCCGGCCCGGTGGCGGCTACGGGACGCGGCCGGTGATGTGGCGTGCCTCAACCGCCGCCTGGGTCCTCCGCAGGTGCTCGTCGGCGGATGCTCCAAGGCGCCCCAGCACCAGCAGGAAGAGCACCTGGACGACGGCAAGCTGGGCGATCGTGGACGCCATGGGCTCAACCTGGAAGCCGGTGTCCGACGAGGAGACCACCAGCAGGATGTCCGCCGCGGCCGAGAGCGGCGAGCGTGCCTGCCCGGTGACAACCACGAGCACGGCACCGGCGTCCTTGGCCAGCTGGGCCACACGGAGCGTGTCGGTCGTCCTGCCGCTGTGGGAGATCGCGAGCACGACGTCCCGCCGGTCAAGCAGCGCGGCGGACATCGCCTGGTGATGGGCATCCGCGTGCGCGACGGCGTCAATGCCAAGCTTGCGGAACTTGAGCGCCGCCTCCGCGGCCACCAGCGCCGCCGTGCCCACGCCGGCGCACTCCACGCGTCTCGCCGCCACGATCCTCGCGACCGTCTCGTCCAGCCCGGCCGGGTCAAGCCCCCACGCCGTATCCTCCAGCGCCTCCCTGCCCGACCCGAACACGCGGGCGACCGCGTCGATCACGGCGGAAGGTCCATCGCGCAGGCGCAGGTCGCGCGCGGTGCCGTCGGCATCCAGCGTGACGGCGTCTCGGGCCAGGCCAAGGCGGAGGTCCTGGTAGCCCTTCAGGCCCAGCCGGCGGCACAGGCCGCTGATCGTGCCCAGGGAGACGCCGGTGGCCTCCGCCAGGTCAGTGATGGTGAAGTCGCTGGCGGCGGACAGGTTGGCCAGGAGGAAGGTGGCCACGCGCTGCTGCGCCGGCGTCAGGTCCGCGTGGGATGCCCGAAGACGGGCGCGCACACCGGTTGGCGGGTTGGGCGCTGCATCAACCATGCGGGCCGGCTCCTTCGGGATGGTGGCGGCATTCTACGGGCCCGGCCGGGCGTCGGCTGGCCTGCACGGCGGGCCGTGCGGACGGCCGCCCAGGTCTCACCCCGCTCAGGCCTCGCCGTGGTCCGCCTGGCTCCGCCGATAGGTGGACGTTGCCGCGCGGCGCCCGCCAGCGGTGGCGGTCCGCTCGAAGCCCGCGGGCCCCAGCAGGGCGTCCAGCGCGGCGGGATCGCGGAGCCCCGGATCGCCCGCCGCCTCCGTGATCGAGAGCGTGCCGCCCGGCCGCAGGACGCGATGCAGCTCGCGCAACGCCGCAGCCGGATCCGAGATCTCGCCCAGCACGGTCACGAGGAACGCCACGTCCATGGAGGCGTCCGCGTACGGGAGGCCCGCCGCATCCGTGACGGTGAACGTCGCGTTCGTGCAGCCCGCCCGGGTGAGCCGAGCCCGCGCCTTCTCCAGCATCTCCGGCTGGATGTCCGCCAGGTGCACGTGTCCGGCCGGCACCCTCCGGGCGATCTCCGCGGAGAAGTAGCCAGGACCGCAACCCAGCTCCAGAACCTCGTCCGACGGCGTCAGGCCGAGGCGGTCCGCCAGCACCTGTGGCGAGATGATCCAGCGCCGGACGGGCAGGACCAGCATCCAGGCCATGGCGGCCGGGTACGGACCTGGTTCCGCGAGGGCCCGGACATCCCGGAGGATCTTCGTGAGACGGTGCACATTCCAAGCGTGCCTGTGGACAACTCTATGGTCAAGATAGAACGAATGTTCTAGGATTCCGGGTCCCTCGGGCTCCATTGGCGAGCCCGACATGACCGCCGGAACCGTGACATCGCCTGACCCCGAACGCACAACGCCCGCGTACGCGGAGCTCCACTGCCACACCAACTTCTCGTTCCTGGACGGCGCCTCCGCCCCGGACGACATCGCGGCGCGCGCGGCGGCCATCGGCCTGGCGGGCGTGGCGATCACGGACCACCAGGGCCTGTACGGCGCGATCCGGTTCACCAGCGCGATGGAGGCCGCGGGGGTGCGGCCGGTGATCGGGGTGGAGATCGAACTGGCCGATGCGGCGGTGCCGGACCCGGGCGGGATCGCGGTGCCGGGGCGGCGGCCCTGGCGACCGGGCCGGAGGCCACCGCGTCCGGAGGAGCCGCCACGGGTCGCCGAGGGGAGGCCGGAGCGGCCGAGGCCGGACCGGGCCAGGCTCCCCGGGCACCGGACGGTGGTGAAGGAGGACCACCGGGGGATCGGGGAGGCGCAGCGGGGTCCGCACCTCGTGCTGCTGGCGAGGGACGCGACGGGCTGGCGCAGCCTCTGCCGGATGGTGTCCCGGGCGAACCTCGCCGGTTCCAAGGCCGTGCCGCGGTTCACGCACGAGCTGCTGGCGGCGAACACGGAGGGGCTGATCGCGCTGTCCGGGTGCCGGCACGGGGAGATCGCCCGGCGGCTGCTCGCGGGGGACCGGGAGGGGGCGGCCGCGGCGGCCCGGCGATACGCGGCGCTCTTCGGCGGCATCGGTTTCGGCGGCATCGGTTTCGGCGGCATCGGCGGCTCGGGCGGCCCCCGTGGTGCCAGCGGTCCAAGGCGGTCCGGCGAGTCCGCATCGGCATCGGGCTTCGTCCTGGAGCTGCAGCACCACCTGCTCCCCGATGACGACTGGCTGGCCTCGGAGACCGCACGCCTCGCGGACGAGCTGGGCCTGCCCACCGTGGTCACGAACGACGTCCACTACGCCCTGGCCCACGAGCGTGAGATGCACGACGTGGTCACCGCGATCCGCCACGGCCGGACCCTCGCGGAGCTCGCGGACCTGCGGCGGCCGGACGGCGAGTCGTACCTCAAGACCGGCGCGGACCTCCTGGCGCTGCCGCCGGGCGACGAGGCCACCTTGAGCACGGACCCGGTGCTGGCGAGGGCGTGGCGCGAGGGGATCGGCGCGTCCGTGGAGATCGCGAACGCCTGCCGCGTGGACCTCGCCTTCGAGCGGTACCGCTTCCCGGGCTTCCCCGTGCCCAAGGGCCAGACGCCGTTCTCGCATCTCTCGGAGCTCTGCTGGGAGGGCGCCAAGCGCCGATACCACCCCCTCACGCCCGCCGTGGTAAAGCAGCTGGCGCACGAGCTGGATGTCATCGGCAAGACCGGCCTCGCGGAGTTCTTCCTCATCTGCTGGGACCTGATGCGGTTCGCGAAGTCGCGCGGGATCCCGGCGCAGGGGCGGGGGAGCGCCGCCGGCTCCATCGTCGCGTACGTGCTGGGGATCGCCCGGGTGGACCCCATCCGCCACGAGCTGCTCTTCGAGCGGTTCATCAACGAGGGGCGGACGGCGTACCCGGACGTGGACATCGACTTCTCGTCGGAGCGGCGCGAGGAGGTGATCCAGTACGTGTACAACCGGTACGGCCAGGAGCACACGGGGATGGTCTGCAACCTCGTCACGTACCGGGCACGGTCCGCGGTGCGCGAGGTGGGCTACGCGCTGGGCTTCCCGCGGCCGCTGGTGGACCGGGTGGCGAAGGCGCTCGAGACGTATGACTCCGTGATGGTCCGGCGGGACCTGGAGGCCGAAGGCGGGTTCGGCCAGTTCTTCGACCGGCCGGTGATCGCGGGGGCCACGGGCACGCCACCGCCAGCCGAGGCACGCGGCCTCGTGGACGAGATGGGCCAGCTCAAGCACGCGCGGGGCGGGCGCTTCGGGCGCGATGTGTCCGCGGAGCACGGCAACGGCAGGATGCTCCGCCCGGGCGACGACAAGGGCGGACCCGGGGACTCCCCGGTGAGCGAGCGCTGGATCCGCGATGGGTCGCCGGACGCCACGCAGGGCCGTCACGAGGGCTCCATCGCCGGCCTCAGTGACTGGGAGCGCTGGCTGGAGCTCTGCGCCCGCATCGACGGCTTCCCGCGCCATCTCTCCATCCACAGCGGCGGGATGCTCGTGACGGCGGCGCCGCTCATCGACATCGCCCCCATCGAGCGCGCCACCATGACGGACCGCGTGGTGGTCCAGTACGACAAGCGCGACGTGGAGACGATGAAGCTCATCAAGCTGGACCTGCTGGGTCTCGGCATGCTCGCGGCCATCGACGAGACCGTCCAGCTGGTCGCCCACGACTGCGCCGTCTGCCTTGACCTGGACCGCATCCCGGAGGAGATCCCGGAGGTCTTCGAGATGCTCCAGGCGGCGGACACCGTGGGCCTCTTCCAGGTGGAGAGCCGGGCGCAGATGCAGACGCTGCCCAAGTCCAGGCCCAGCAGCCTGGACGACCTGGTGGTGGAGGTGGCGATCATCCGCCCGGGCCCCATCCAGGGGAACGCGGTCCACCCGTACCTGCGCCGCAGGCAGGGCCTGGAGCCGGTCACGTACCTCCATCCCAGCCTGGAGCCCATCCTCCACGACACCCTGGGCGTGATCCTCTACCAGGAGCAGGTCATGCGGATCGCCATCGAGGTGGCGGGCTTCACCGCCGCGGGCTCGGACGCGTTCCGCCGCGCCATGGGCACGTACCGAAGCAAGCGCGAGATGGACCGCCTCCACGACGAGTTCGTGGGTGGGTGCCGGCGCAAGCACGGGATCGGCGAGGACGATGCGGAGGATCTGTTCCGGCGCGTGGCCGCCTTCGCCAGCTTCGGCTTCGCCAAGAGCCACGCCGCGGCCTTCGCCCGCACCGCGTACGAGTCCGCCTTCCTCAAGCTCTTCTACCCAGCGCAGTTCGTGACCGCGCTGGTGAACGCCCAGCCGATGGGCTTCTACCCGGTGGAGGTGCTTGTCAACGATGCCAAGCGGCACGGCGTGGCGATCCTGCCGGTGGACGTGAACCGGAGTGCCTGGAAGACCACCACCGAGTGGGTTGGCCAGCCGGGCTGGGTGCTGGCGGGCGCGGACGGGGACGTGGCCGGTCCGCATGACGACGCCGATGGCGAGCCCCTGCCGGAGGGTTGCGGGATCGAGCGGCGGCCGAGACCCGTGCGCTCGCCGGCCTGCGTGATCCCGGGCTGGGAGGCCCGGCGGCAGTGGGCGGCGGAGCCCGCGACGGGCTGGGGGATCCGGCTGGGGCTGCACCTGGTGAAGGGCATCGGCACGGAGCAGCAGGAGCGGCTGGACGCGGAGCTGGCGCGCGGCCCGTACCGGGATCTCGCGGACGTGGTGACGCGGACGGAGCTGCCGGAGGAGGTGGTGGAGCGGCTGATCCGGACCGGGGCGCTGGACTCGCTGGGGCGGCCTCGTCGGGAGATGCTCTGGCAGCTGCGGGAGGTGGCGGGATCGGCGAAGGGCGGCGTGGCCACCGCCGGCGGCAAGCGGGGCGCAAAACGGTGGGGGAGGGCCGCCGGGCGGCCGATGGACCTGCGACTCCCGCCCACGCCCGCACCCCTGCTCCCGCCGATCACGGAGGCGGAGCGGCTGGGGGACGCCTACGCGGTCATCGGGCTCGATGCGCGGACGCAGGCCGTGGCCCTGTTCCGCGAGGCGCTGGACCGGCTGGGCGTGCTGCCCATCGCACAGCTGGCGGCCAGGCGGCCGGGGCGCGTGCGGATCGCCGGTCTCGTGGTCACGCGCCAGCACCCGATGACGGCGCGCGGGACGGTCTTCCTGGCCATCGAGGACGAGACGGGGATGGCCAACGTCACGCTCTGGCCGGACACCTGGCAGCGGCTCCGGTCTGTGGTCCGGCGCAACGCGCTGCTGGCGGTGGAGGGGGACCTCCAGCGCGAGGGTGACGTGGTGAACGTGATCGCCCGCGAGGTGGTGCCGCTGGTGGATGCGGTGGCCGGCGCCGGCGGGCCGGACGAGCAGCCTGCGGGCATGCGCCCGCTGGGGATGGCGGGCATGCGCAGGCTGGGCTGATCAGGCCGGCTGCCCGCGCATGAGGGGGAAGAGGAGACGGCGCCGCTGGGAGGTAGGAGTGAGGAA